>JAITNI010000234.1 GCA_031290535.1 Zoogloeaceae bacterium | reverse complement strand
GTGGAGGCGGAAGTGGTGGGCTTTGCCGGGGAAAAGCTGTTTCTCATGCCCTCAGATGACATCTACGGCCTTTCCCCCGGCGCCACGGTGCTGGCGGTGGAGCCGCCCATTGCGCCGCCCAAAGTCGGACGCCAGGCGCCGCCGCGCCGCCGCGCCATTGACCGGGCCAAAAAAGTGCCGGTCGGCGAATCCCTGTTGGGGCGCGTGGTGGATGGCGTCGGCCGTCCGCTCGACACCAGGGGGCCGCTGCGCCCGGAAGCGCAGAAGTCCCTGCAAAGTCGCCCCTACAACCCGATGAGCCGCGCCCCGATCGAACATGTGCTGGATGTGGGCGTGCGCGCCATCAACGGAATGCTCACCGTCGGACGCGGGCAGCGCATGGGACTGTTTGCCGGTTCCGGCGTCGGCAAATCCATGCTGCTGGGCATGATGGCCCGTTACACGAACGCGGAAGTGATCGTCGTCGGCCTGATTGGCGAGCGGGGCCGGGAAGTGAAGGAATTCATTGAGCAAATTCTGGGCGAACCCGGCATGGCGCGCGCCGTGGTGGTCGCCGCCCCCGCCGACACCGGGCCGCTCATGCGCCTGCAAGGCGCGGCCTACGCCACGACGCTGGCCGAATATTTCCGCGATCAGGGCAAACAGGTGCTGCTCATCATGGATTCGCTCACCCGCTACGCGATGGCGCAACGGGAAATCGCGCTTGCCATCGGCGAGCCGCCCGCCACACGCGGCTATCCGCCCTCGGTATTCGCCCGCCTGCCGCAACTGGTGGAACGGGCGGGCAACGGCCCGGTCGGTGGCGGTTCCATCACCGCCTTTTACACCGTGCTGGTGGAAGGCGACGACCCGCAAGACCCTGTCGCCGACGCGGCGCGCGCTATTCTCGACGGTCACGTCGTACTGACCCGTGCCCTGGGCGACGCGGGTCACTACCCCGCCATCGACATTGAACAATCCATCAGTCGGGCGATGGTCAATCTCATCGAACCCGGCCATCTTGATCTGATCCGCAAGTTCAAGGTGCTGTTCTCCCGCTACCAGCGCGCCCGCGACCTGATTACCGTCGGCGCGTATGTTCCCGGCAGCGACCCGGTGCTGGATCAGGCCGTGGGTTTGTATCCGCGTATGGAGGGGTATTTGCAGCAAAACTTCAATGACAGCGCCGATTTTGCGGAAAGCGTGCTGGGATTGCGGCAACTTTTTGAACCGGCGGGGGCGGGTACCGCGCCGCGCTGAAGCGTAAAACGGATTGACTCGGCGAGCGGAGAAGAGACCATGTTCCCTCTTGAGATTCAGTTTCATCTGAGCGCTCTGGCGGTATGTTTCCTTTTTCTTGTCCTGCTGACAATGGTCGCGGTTATGCTCCTTGTGGGCATTCTGGCAAAGTGTGCCCCAAGCTATTGCCATGCGCTGTCCGGCGTCGGCAGAAAAATCACCGCGCCCTGCCTCGTTTTTACCGCGCTTGTTTTCAGCGGATTGGCTGTTTTTGTGACGGGGATGACGATCAGCATTGAGGCAAAACCGGTGTATTACCTTTTGATGGGGGCGCGTACCGAGGGCGTCATCACCGGAATGGGCTTTTTGCAGCATACGCATTACTACCAACTGGAAGCCCGTTATCAGGCAAACAATACGCGCTACAGCGTTTCAAGCTTGACAGAAATCCCGGACTTTGAGAATGCGGCGTATGATATTGGTGACAAAATCACCGTGCTGTATCTGAAGTCCAATCCCTCCCACGCCATGCTCCTCCTCCCCTGGCGCGAAAAACCGGATGTTTTCCCCCCGGCCACCGCTGTTGCCGTTCTGGCCGCCATGTGGCTGGCCGTGCTGCTCGCCTGGAAGCGCGCGGGCTGGTTCTGGCGGCAATTTTTCAGGGCGTGACGGCGCGAATTTTTGCGTGATTCATGCGCGCAATCCTTTCCCCGTTCGCCCTGAGCCGGGTCGAAGGGCGTAGTTTGACAGGTTCATCACGAACCGGGTTGAATGATCTGGCTCAACATGGCAATGGCGATACGGACATTCAACAGGCAATCCCCTGCCAGATCGCCAGCTTGAACAGCTTGCCGTTTTTGAATTCAAACAACAGCGCGTCACCATAAGCGGCTTCTTCAGCGGTTTGCCCGCCAGCGATCAGCGCATAGATTTGAGCATCCTCAGAGACTGCAAAATCGGGGTTCTGCTGTTTTGCGCTCAAAGGAAACATTTTTTGAAATTCCGCAAAAGTCAGATTCGGCCCGATCAAATGTCCATCCACACTCAGCGAATCCCTGAATTTTGCCATGTCATCCCAATTGATCCATAAGCGCGCCTTGAGGGAATGCTTGCGATAACGGTCATCTTTGGCCGCAAAAACCTTTTCCAGATCAATATTCGGATTGTCTTCCGGGAAAACCTCAAGCCGGATTTCCTTGTCCGGGTAGCGCACTTCAACCTCGTAATTGGCTGTGCATTCGCTGAAATCAACGCTCTGCGTGACGCCTTTTGTCCCGAATGCCCTGAGCCATTGCGACATGGTAACGGCATCAAATGCATCCAGCCCATTGACCTGCACCGAGGTCACATGGTTCAGCACAACCCCTGTTTGTGCCCAGACCGGCATCACAACGCTGGCCATCATCGCCCAAAACAGCATTTTGGCGGCGCGCAGCAAATTCCGGTTTTTCATATGGTTTTTCCTTTCCGGGTCAGTGTTTGATATTGAGTCACCGATGACGTTCCAGTTGTGCCAACCGCTGTTCCAGCGCCGCCAAATCCGCCCGCAACGCGCCGACTTCGCGGGCAAAAGCGGCGAGGTAGGCGGGAGTGGGCAGGAGTCCGGTTTTGTCGTGGGCATAGGCGCGCATTTGGACGAGCAGGCTTGCGCCCGATTGCCGCAGGCGCTGGCGCAGCGCCTGACCGAGCAGGGTCAGGCGGCGTGCCGGCATGTCGCCGATCAGGCCAGCGAGGTCGGCCTCCGCGTCCCATTCCAGATGGCGGAACACAAAATTCAGGGTTTCGGC
>JAITNI010000289.1 GCA_031290535.1 Zoogloeaceae bacterium | reverse complement strand
AGGACGCGCCTATGACCTACGACCAGACCCTTGCCTACACCACCGGCGACCGCACCCGCACCATCCAATTTGGCGTGAAGTATTGTCCCGACGGCTATCGCGCCTACATCCTCACGCCGCTCTACTATGGCAACCGCCCCAGCGATGGCCACACGACGCACCGCTACTACGATGAAGCGAACGGCGTCTACTACATCTGCTGGGACAGCCCCATCACGCGTTACCGGGAACTCAAAACCGTCATCGCTCTTTGGAGCGAACTCACCCACGCTTACATCCGCACGGGCGAGACCATCGACCGCCTGTTCGCGCGGATGAACAAAAGGAGGAATTAACCTGACTGAGATTTTAATGACCGAAAGAGTCCACCGCAAAATCCACCAGACCATTGGCAATCTGCCAGTTGAGCAGGGCGGCGTGCTGGGTAGCAGCGACGGCGGCAAAACCATTACACATTTCTGCTTCGACGAATGCGCCGCCACGACCGGCATCACCTACGCGCCCGATGTGGGTTTTCTCAACAACGTGGTGCTGCCCGACTGGCACAAGCGCGGCATTCAATTGATGGGCGTCATCCACAGCCATCCGCGCGGTTCGACCCGCCCCTCGCCGCCCGACGCCGCCTATGCCGCCCGCGTCCTCGCCGCAATGGGCAAAGACCGCCTCGTCCTGCCCATCGTCCAGAGCAGCGCAGACGGCCCCTACGAACTCCACGGCTACATCGCTGAACTTCATTGCGACAGCGCACGAATCTGCGATGCCAATATTCGCATTGTGCCGGACAAATTGCCGGATTTTTACGCACGCGTCGATAAAGTAACCCCGCAGGACGTGATGCGCCGCAAAACCCTGGTGTGCGTCGGCTGCGGCGGCAACGGTGAGTTCATCGAAACGATGGCTAGAACCGGCGTTGGCAAAATTGTCGTCATCGACGGCGACGCTTATGCCCCGACCAATCTCGCCACCCAGCACTGCTATCGCGATGAACTCGGCGAGAACAAAGCCATCGCCACCGCCCAGCGCATTCGCCGCATCGACCCGAACATCGACGTGCTTCCCCTGCCGCGCTTTCTCGATGAAGCCTTGACTGACACGGATTTTGAGGACATTGTTGGGCAAGAACTGTTCGAGCGCCCGCAGGACGTGCTGCTGGTCGGCTGCACCGACGATTTCTACGCCCAGGCCCGCACCGCCCGCCTTGCGCTGAAATATGCCACGCCCTACCTCGCCGCACAGCTTTACGAAGCGGGCCGCGCCGCCGAAGTCCTGTTCACCTACCCCGGCGTAACCCCTGCCTGCCCCCGCTGTATTTTGCGCCCGCGCTATGAGGCATATCTTCACAACGGCTACGTGAACGACGTTGGCTCGCACCAGTCGCCCATCTTCGCCGCCCAGCGCGTCAATGCCCTGAAAGGCTTCATCGCCCTGATGCTTCTGCTCTATCACGAAAGCGGCCCGTTCAGCGCACTGCTCGATGAAGTCGCCACCCGCAATGTCGCACAAATCCGCATGAACCCTGACCCCAGCAGCCCTGTCCAGCCCTTGTTTTACAAGCACCTCGGCGCATCGCCCCTTACCTTTTTTGACGAAACCCTGTGGGTTCCCGTCGAGCCGGACGAAGACTGCCCCGACTGCCACGGCGCTATCACTGACACCCGCGAACTGGGAGGTGAACTGACCGTTGAACATTGACCAATTATCCCCACGCGCAGAGTATCTATTTCAGCGCGCCAAAGAGGAAAACGCATGCTTGGCCTTCAATGATTTTGAACTCCCGCCCGACTGCGCGCCTGCGGCCACCCGCGTCGCCTTCGACTGGCGGGACGGCCGCCGCTTGCTGCTGATCGACTCCGCCCGCTACCCCGGCGACAACCCAGCCTTCCGGGAGTTCGCCCAGACCGGCCAGTTTTGCGCCGACAGCACCGAGGCAATGACCCGCTTCTTTGAGCAAATCCGCCCCGCCTTCCGTGAAACTTGTGTACACAACGCCCCCCGCGAACCGCCCGCGCAGACCCCTGCGCAACCCCCAGCAAGCCCGCCCACAGTGCGCCCCAGCCGACCATTTGACCCAAGTCAAATCCAGATTCCAACCCCAACCGAACAGGCAAACCCCTTTGACAGAGCCAGTTTTCACGCCGACCTCAGCGCCGAGGTGGTGGGTCAGCCCCGCGCCGTCGACGGCATTACCGGCGTGATAGAAACCCACATCGCCAAGCGCAAACCTGCCCGCCCGGCGGCGGCGTTGTTCGCGGGGCCGAGCGGCACCGGCAAGACCAAGCTCGCCTGCGAAGTCGCAATTCAACTCGCAAAACATACCGGGCAGGACTGGGGCTTCCTGCGCATCGACCTGAACCAGCTGGCCGCCGAACACGACGTGAGCCGCCTGATCGGTTCGCCGCCGGGCTACATCGGCCACGAGGAGACCCCGCTATTCGCGCCGCTGCTGGAAAATCCCAAGCAGGTCGTCCTGTTCGACGAGATGGAGAAAGCACACCCGAAGGTCATGCAGGTCTTGATGAACGCCATGGGCAGCGGGCGTTTGGAAGCCGCAAGGGTTGCCCGCGACGGCGCGCACGAGTTCGATTTTACCCAGTCTATCCTCATTTTCACCAGCAATCTGCCCTTTAGCGTGGAGCATATTGACGGATTGTCGCAAGCGGAGATTACGAAAGCCTGCCGTGCGCAACTGTCAGAGACGATGCTCCCGGAAATCGCCAACCGCTTTACCGAAATCCTGCTCTTCACGGAACTCAGCGACAGCGCAAAAGTGGAGATTATCGGGCTGTCCATTGTCCGCCTCGGCGCGCAATATGAACTGACCGTGTGCCATATTTCCACAGAATTGCTCCAAGACACCGTGAACCAAATCCTCACCGGCAGCGGTGCGCGCGACGTGGAATACGCCGTGGAAGCCCTGTTTGGCGCGGCCTTCGCCGCTTTCGCCGACAAAAATACTGCCCGCGACGTAACACTCACCGGCACCACAGCCAACATCCAAATCAATCAATTCACCCAATTAAGTAACCGCAGATCAACCATCCTCAAAGAAGTAACCAGGCGCATAATATTCTCGAAATGCCCACAAACGCACCCCAGAATGCCCCCAAAACCACCCAAAACGAGCTTTACAGCGCC
>JAITNI010000075.1 GCA_031290535.1 Zoogloeaceae bacterium | reverse complement strand
TCTCCGGTATGCCTGCACGGCCTCGTAGTAGCCTCTCTGCACGTCCGCAAACGAGGGCGATACCGGCACTGGAAGGTCGGCACAGGACATCAGGCATTGGCCTGCTCAAAATTGTCTGCCCGCCAGAAGGCAGCGACGGCTTGCCCGTTGGCGAGTTCCTGCCTCTGGCTCTGATTTCTCTTGCCCTTGAGCCGTCGCTTCGTCTATGGTGCACTTCTCTGATTTCATAAATCCCCTGTTCTTATGGACATCGTCCTGATTAGCGGTCTTTCCGGTTCCGGCAAATCCGTGGCGCTGCATGTGCTGGAAGACTGCCGTTATTACTGCGTCGACAACATGCCGGTGGTGATGTTGAACGTGCTCATCAATCTGCTGCAAAAAGAAGGATGCCGTCGCGCCGCCATTGCCATCGACGCCCGTTCCAGCGGCGGCGTCGAGCGTTTGCCGGAGAAGATCGCCCGTCTGCGCGGCGAGGCGCACCGGCTGACGTTTTTGTTTCTCGACGCGCAGGACGACGTGCTCATCAAGCGCTTTTCCGAAACCCGCCGCCGGCATCCGCTCGGTTCCGAGACGCGCACGCTGGTGGAAGCGATTGCCGAGGAGCGGCGCTTGCTCGCCCCCATCGCTGATCTGGGGGGGCGCATCGACACCTCCTGGCTGAAACCCGCCGCCCTGCGTGAATGGGTGACGCAGGCAATTGATCTTCAGCCGGGCGAGGGGCTGACCCTGCTGTTTCAGTCCTTCGGCTTCAAACATGGACTGCCGCAGGACGCCGATCTGGTGTTTGACGCGCGCTGTTTGCCGAATCCCTATTACCTGCCGGAACTGCGCCCCCTGACTGGGCGCGATGCCGCCGTGGCGCAATTTCTGGAGGCCGAGCCACGGGTGCTCAAGATGCGCGACGATCTTCAGCGTTTTCTGGCGGACTGGCTGCCCGCCTATGCCGGGGACAGTCGCGCCTATCTGACCGTCGCCATCGGCTGCACGGGCGGTCAGCATCGTTCCGTATATCTGGCCGAATGGCTGGGACAACAGTTTGCCGGACAGGCGACCCGCGTGCTGGTGCGGCATCGTTCGCTGGCCGGTCTGGAGCCGTGATTGTTCCGGGATTCTCCTGCCCACTGGCTCGCCTTTTTTCGTCCTGGCGACTGGCTCGTGCTGCTGGCCGCCCTCCTGTGGGTGGGCGTCAGTTTTCCCCTGCTCTGGCAGGGGGGAAAAGGCGAACGGGCGATCATTCGCCAGCAGGGCAAGGTGTTCATGGAACTGGCGCTGGACAAAGACCGGGAACTCCGTGTCCCCGGCCCACTGGGAGAGACGCAGATTGTGATCGCCAACGGCCAGGCGCGTGTGGCCGCCGATCCTGGCCCGCGCCAGTATTGTGTGCGGCAGGGCTGGCTTTCCCAGGCGGGGGAAATCGCCATTTGCGCCCCCAATCAGGTCAGTCTCGCCATCGTCGGCAATCAGGAAGCGCCCTATGACTCCCTCAATTACTGAACTGAAAGTCGACACCGACGATGTGCGCGTAGCGCGGCTGGCCGCCGCCGCCGTCGGGCTTTCCCTGATGGACGCCGCCATTCCCATGCCGCTTCCCGGCATCAAGCCCGGACTCGCCAACATTGTCACCCTGCTGGTGCTGGCGCGTTACGGCTGGCGGACGGCGGCCTGGGTAAGCGGGCTGCGCGTGGTGGCCAGCGCCTTGTTGCTCGGCCAGTTTTTAGCGCCCGGATTTTTTTTGAGTCTGGCCGGGGCGCTGACCAGTCTGGCGGCGCTGGGCATCGCGCGCTGGCTGCCCCCCCGCTGGTTCGGCCCGATCAGCTGGAGCCTTATCGCCAGTTTCGCGCACATTGCCGGACAACTCCTCCTCGCCCGCCTCTGGCTCATTCCGCATGACAGCCTGTTTCGTCTTGCGCCGATTTTCATGCTGGCGGCGCTGGTGTTCGGCGTCCTCAACGGCCTCGTCGCCTGCCGCCTGTTGCGGGAGGTTTTGGGGGAGAAGCCGGAGAGCAGGGCGGGTTGAACACGGGGCGAGCGCAATTCCCGCTCTTCATGGCGGGATCCGCGAGACAAAATTACGCAACTCCTCCAGCAACCGCGCCACCGGCGCAGGCACGCCTGCCTTGAGCGCGGTTTTGAGCGGCAGGCATTCCAGATTGGGCTGGTTCGCCATGTCCGGCATTTTTTCCACCTTGCAGACCACCGGATGAATTTCCAGCCGGAAATGGGTAAAGACGTGTTCGCGGGGCGGCAAGGGCTGGAGTTCGTGGCCTTCTTGCCCCAGCAGGCGCAAGGCTTCCCGCCCTTCCGGGAAGGTCAGCAGGCCGCCCCAGACGCCGCTGGACGGGCGGCGTTGCAATAAAATCTCTTTGCCATCGGTAATCAGCAAAAACTCGGCGCGGCGACAGGGTTTGGCCTTGCGCGGCGCTTTGGCGGGCAGACTTTCCTGCCGACCCTGCTGGCGAGCCAGACAGCTTGTCGCCAGCGGGCAGGATTCGCAGTGGGGAGTGCGGGATAGGCAGAGGGTCGCGCCCAAATCCATCAAGCCTTGCGTGTAATTCGCCATTTCTTCGTGCGTGATTTGGGGGGCGGAGGAAAGCGGCGGCAACAGGGATTCTGCCAGTGTCCAGAGCGATTTTTCCACCGCCCCCACAGGCGCGCCCTCAATGGCGAAATGGCGGCACAACACCCGCTTGACATTGCCATCCAGAATCGCGGCGCGTTCCCCGTAGGCAAAAGCGGCAATCGCCGCCGCCGTGGAACGGCCAATCCCCGGCAATTCCGCCAGTGCCGCCGCCGAGGACGGAAACTGCCCGCCATACTCTCCCACCACCCGCCGCGCACAGGCGTGCAGATGGCGGGCGCGGGCGTAATACCCCAGCCCCGCCCACAAGGCCAGCACTTCTTCTGGCGACGCGGCGGCCAGTGCGCGAACCTCCGGGAACCGTGCCAGAAAACGCAAAAAGTAATCCACCACTGTGGCGACCTGCGTCTGCTGCAACATGATTTCGGACAGCCAGACGCGATAGGGGTCATGCGTCCCCTGCCAGGGCAAATCATGCCGTCCGGCCTGACGCTGCCAGCGTATGACGCGGCGGGCAAAAGAGGAATCCATCAGGGGGTGTCCTTGCAACAAAAAACAGACAACAGCGGGAGAAGCAAAAAACCTTGTATTTATTGAGGCTTTCGGCTTTTCCCGATTGCTTTGGAGGGGAATTTGGTGCCCGAGGCCAGACTCGAACTGGCACGCCTTTTGGCGGCGCATTTTGAATGCGCTACGTCTACCGATTTCGTCACTCGGGCGAAGCTTTGAATTCTATCTCAAAAACCGTTCCAAGCGGGTATCATTGCGGCCCTTGCGACGGTTTTTGTCC
>JAITNI010000271.1 GCA_031290535.1 Zoogloeaceae bacterium | reverse complement strand
GGCTGGCGTCGATGCCCACCAGATCAACGGCGCACATGTGGGAGACATCAAACATGCCGCAATCGCGGCGCACGGCATGGTGTTCGCTGATTTGGGAGCCATAATGCACCGGCATCTCCCAGCCGCCAAAATCCACCATGCGGGCATTTTGTTGGGCATGGTGGGCAGCATTCAGGATGGTGGTGTTCAGCATGGGACAATTCCTCAATTCCTTGGCGGAGCAGGTTCAAAGGGCAGGGGAGCGCTGCGCCTGCGACGGCAGAAAGCCTACCCGTGCCCACAAGAAAAAAGCACTATACGGCAAAAATTCCGCTTGCCAAAACGAAACGATATGTTTAAGATTATCGACATGAAACCCGACTACACCCGCGCCATTCCTGTGGAGTGGCGGCCCATGTCCCAGGTCTTTGCCGCGCTGGGCGATGAGCACCGCCAGCGTATTTTGCTGCTCTTTGAAAAAGGGGAGCATCTGAACGTGGGGCAGATCGCGGCGGTTTCGACGCTGACCCGTTCGACGGTCTCCCACCACCTCAAAATCCTGCGCGAAGCGGAAGTGCTGGGGTCGGAGAAAATCGGCAAGGAGGTCTGGTTCTGGATCAACCGTCCCCGGCTGGAAGCGGCTTTGGGCAATGTGCTCGACTACCTGCGGGCCAATTGCTGAAATTTTTTTCACTTGATATAACGAAAGTTTTGATTATGACTTTAGCAATAAAATCGGTGCTGCGCCCCGTGTTGCGTCTTTTCTTGCGCGCGCTGGCCTGGATTTTTTTCCGTGTCCGGGTGCAGGGTGTGGGGCAGGCAATGGCGGCGGGGGGGCGACCTGAACGGCTGCTGGTGATCGCCAATCACGAGTCATTTCTGGACGGCATTTTGTTGGGGCTGTTCCTGCCCATCAAAAATCCGGTGTTCGTCGTGCATACCGAGGTGGTCAAGCGGCCTCTCTGGCGCATTTCGCTAGGGCTGCTGGCCGATTATCTGTCGGTAGACCCGAGCAACCCGATGGCGATGAAGCGGGTGATCCGCTTTCTGGAAACCGGGCGGCCCGTGGTGATTTTCCCGGAAGGGCGCATCACGCAGACTGGCAGTTTGATGAAGGTCTACGAAGGGCCAGCCTTTGTGGCCGCCAAAAGCGGCGCAACCCTGTTGCCGGTGCGGCTGGATGGCCCGTCGCGCACGTATTTTTCGCGCCTTTCCGGGCGTCCGAGGCGGTTGTTTCCGCGCATCACCCTCACCCTGTTGCCGACCCGGAGTTTTCCCATGCCGGAGGCGGCAAGCGCCAGACTGCGCCGCCACAAGGCGGGTGAAGCCCTGCGGCGGCTGATGCAGGAAATGGCTTTTGCGCTGCCTGCACAAAGAACGCTGTATTCTTGCCTGTGCGACGCCATCGACCGGCATGGGCGCGGGCGGCGGGTGGTGGAAGACATCAAGCAGGTGGAATACAGCTATCACGACCTCCTGAAAATGAGTCTGGCGCTTGGGCGGCTGGCGGCCCGCATCACGGAAGAAAATGAGCGGGTGGGTCTCCTGCTGCCCAGCATGACGCCGACCGTCGGGCTATTTTTGGGTCTCACCGCCCTGAAAAGAGTGCCCGCGATGTTGAATTACACGGCGGGGGTCGACGGGATGCAAACGGCGTGCAGGGCGGCGGAAATCCGTACCCTGATTACCTCACGCGCCTTTGTGGAACAGGCCCGGCTCGCCGACAAGCTGGCGGCCTTGCAGGGGCTGGAGCGCATTGTCTATCTGGAAGACCTGCGCGAACAGATGAGCCTGTTCGATAAATTCTGGCTGATGGCCTGGGCGGTATGGCGTCCGCGCCGCGTGGAAGTGCCCGCTTCTCCCGAGGACGCGGCGGTGGTGCTGTTTACCTCCGGTTCCGAAGGCAAGCCAAAGGGCGTGGTGCTCTCGCATCGGGCGCTGCTTGCCAATGTCGCCCAGATTCGCGCCATTATTGATTTTTCTTCTGAAGATCGGGTGCTGAACGTCCTGCCCATTTTTCACTCCTTCGGGCTGACGGCGGGAACGCTCCTGCCGTTGCTCACTGGCGCGAGCCTCTTTTTATACCCTTCTCCCCTGCATTACCGGGTGATTCCCGAACTGGCCTATGACCGGGGCTGCACGGTGCTGTTCGGCACCAGCACCTTTTTGGGCAACTACGCCCGCTTCGCGCATCCGTATGATTTTTACCGCCTGCGCTATGTGGTCGCCGGGGCGGAAAAACTCGCGCCGACGGTGCGCGACCAGTGGTTTGAAAAATTTGGCATCCGCATCCTGGAGGGCTATGGCGCGACGGAAACCGCGCCCGTTATCGCCGTCAATACGCCAATGGCTTTTCGGAGCGGCACGGTGGGGCAGTTGCTCCCCGGTCTGGAATACCGCCTGAAAGCGGTTCCCGGCATTGAGCGGGGCAGTATCCTGCATGTGCGCGGCCCCAATGTAATGAGCGGCTATCTGAGGGCCGAGCGTCCGGGCGTGCTGGAAGCGCCCGTCTCGGAAATCGGCGCGGGCTGGTACGAAACTGGCGACCTCGTGGACGTCGATGAAGACGGCTTTGTGCAGATTGTCGGGCGGGTAAAACGCTTTGCCAAGGTGGCGGGCGAAATGGTGAGTCTGGAAACGGTGGAAAATCTGGCGCGCGCCGCCTCCCCCACCGGCCTGCACGCCGTTTCCAGCCAGCCCGACGCCAGCAAGGGCGAGGCGCTGGTGCTCTTTACGACCGACGCTGACCTGAAACGTCCGGCTCTGCAAAAAGCGGCGCAAGAACTGGGAATGCCGGAGCTGGCCGTGCCGAAAAAAATCGTCTGTCTGGAAGCCTTGCCGCTGCTGGGCACGGGCAAGACCGACTACGTCACCCTGAAACAGATGGCCGGGGAAGTCTGAACATGGCCGCGCAAAAACGCTTCAACCTCTCCCGCCGCCGTTTTTTGATGCTGGGGGGCGCGCTGGCCGCAGGCGGTATCGCGGGAAGCTGTCTCTCCCGCCCGTTTCTGGTCAATCCATGCCGCGACGCCAGCCGTCTGCCGGAAGCGCTGCAAAACAGCCCCTGGCTTGCCCAGGTCTGGCAGGGACTTGATCCGGAGGAGGTCTGGGATTGCCACGCGCATCTGGCGGGCATTGGCGATGGGGATTCCGGGGTTCAGGTCGGGCAGAGCCTCACCAGCCTTTTGCATCCGGTGCTGTATACGCAACGCCTCTTTTACCTGAACGCGGGCTGTGTTTCTGAACGGGCGGGCACGGTGGATGAAAACTACGTGCGGCGTCTGGCCGATCTGGCCGCCCGAATGCCCGCCGGGTTCAAGGTGATGCTGTTTGCCTTTGACTGGCTGCACAACGAAGCGGGACAGCCCGTGCCGG
>JAITNI010000222.1 GCA_031290535.1 Zoogloeaceae bacterium | reverse complement strand
TGTGCCTCGTCATTCCGGGCAGGGGCTGGAAGCGGCGGCGCGGGAAGCGCGTTACCGGGCGTATCGGGAATGCCTGCAACCACACGGCGAAGCAGGGGAGGGCCGCTATCTGGCGCTGGCGCATCACCGGCGCGATCAGGCGGAAACCCTGCTTTTTAACCTTTGCCGGGGCGCGGGCGTTTCCGGCGTTGCCGCGATGTCCGCCTGTTCGCTTTTCGGCGGGATTACCTTGCTGCGTCCCCTGCTGGAGTGCGACGCCGGGGAGATCGCCGCCCATGCCGCTCGTCAGCAACTCGCATGGGTGGAGGACGAAAGCAATCAGGATGAGCGTTATGACCGCAATTTTTTGCGCCATGCCATCCTGCCCCCCCTCAAAACCCGCTTTTCCGCCGTGGAAACCACCCTTGCCCGCGCTGCCGGACATTTTGCCGAGGCCGGGACGCTTCTGGCCGAACTCGCCGCGCTGGATGACGAAAAAATCAACGCGCCTGCCCCCTCCGTTCGCCCTGCGCCTGTCGAAGGGGGGGCGATGCGCGTTGCAGGATGGGCCGATTCCCACCAAAAAAATATCCCGCTGGACAACCTGCGTCGCTTTTCTCCCGCCCGACAGGCCAACTGGCTGCGTTACTGGCTGAAAAAGCAGGGCTGGCATGTCCCTGCCGCCGCCACCCTGACCGAAATCCTGCGCCAGCTCGCTTGCGTCCACGCCACCGACAACCGCCTTGCCTTCCCGTTCCCCGAAGGCCAACTGCGCCTCTGGCAGGGACGCCTCTACTGCGTTCCCGATTTGCCCGCGCCGCCCGAACCCTGCGCCTGGGATGGACAGACGCCACTCATCTGGGCGGGAGGGATTCTGCATCTGCAATCCTGCCCAGGGGAAGGCATAAACGCCCTGCGCCTGACCGGAAAAATCCTGCAAATTCGTCCCCGCCAGGGCGGCGAAACCCTGCGTCCGGCGTTGAATCGCCCGCATCGTCCCCTCAAAAAACTCTTGCAGGAATCCCGCCTTCCCCCCTGGCAACGCGAACGCCTGCCGCTCCTCTACCTCAATAATGTCCTGCTGGCCTGCCCCGGCGTCGCGATTGCGGCAGAATGGCAGTGCGCCGCGCATGAAACTGGCCTTGTGCCGGTGTGGGAAAGCACAAAAACGTCGCAAATTCAGGTATGATTCAAAACAGTTTTTTTGACAGGAGGAACCTGAAATGGCAAATAGTGCTTCCAGACTCATGCTCAGCAATATTGAGTATTTTCCCGGTTACACCGTCAGCAAGCATCTGGGGCTGGTGCAGGGGAGTACGGTGCGGGCCAAGCATGTGGGGCGCGACATCATGGCGGGGCTGAAAAATATTGTCGGCGGCGAATTGAAGGGCTATACCGAGTTGCTGAACGATTCCCGTCAGGAAGCCATTGAGCGTATGAGCGCCCAGGCGCACGCCGTGGGAGCCAACGCGGTCATCAATGTGCGCTTTTCCACCGCCAATATCGCGGCGGGGGCGGCGGAAATTCTCGCTTACGGCACGGCGGTGGTGCTGGAGCGCCGGGAGTAAGTCATGGGTGATCTGCTCAGTCAGTTTTCTACCATCATCTTTGTCGTCATCCTGATGGGCGTCGCTTTTATTTTTGGCTCCATCGGACAAAGTCGGCATTACCGTTCCATCAAGCGGCGCGAGTGGCAATTGCGCCGTATTCTTGTTTTCAATGAAAAAATGCCGCCTGCGTCCTTCGCGGGGCAGGAGTTCGCGCTGGTCAGCGGTTCTGTCGTCATGGGCAGCGACCACTTCCGGCAAGTCCTCGCCGGGCTGAAAAGCATTTTTGGCGGTCGCCTCGGTTCTTTTGAAACCATGCTTGACCGGGGACGCCGCGAATCCATCCTGCGGATGAAGGAACAGGCCGCCCGCATGGGGGCGACGGCCATTTTCAACGTGCGTCTGGAAACCAGTGTGCTGTCGTCTAGGGAAGGCAGGAAGCAGGGGCTGGCCTGCGCGGAACTCATCGCCTACGGTACTGCCTGGCGCGGGTCGGACAAGCCTCACGCCGCATAGCAGGGCGCAAGCATGAGCCACTATTCCAACCCGGAAGTGCCGCACGAGGTCAATGTCAGCGAAAAAACGCCGCTGCGTGATTTTGCGCGGCTCTCACTGGGCTTGTGTCTGCTGGCGGCGGTCGTGGTGGCGGCGGTGTTTTTCATGGCGCGGCTTTTTGCGCCGAAGATTCCCTTTCGCTACGAAGCCGCCCTGAACGATACCCTGCCGCAGGGATTTGCCCACCGCGTCGCCGCGCCCGCCTGCCGGATTGCGGGGGAAGCGGCCTTGCAACATCTGGCGGAGGAACTGGCACTGGCGATGGCGCTCTCGGAAGAGATGCGTCTGCATGTGCATTTTAACGACAGCGCCGACCCCAACGCCTTTGCCACGCTGGGCGGCAATATTGTTGTTCAGCGGGGGCTGTTGCAACATGTGGCGTCGGAAAACGCGCTGGCGATGGTGCTGGCGCATGAAATCGCCCACATTCAACACCGCGATCCCATTGTTTCCATCGGCGGCGGCGTGGCAGTTGCCGTGTTGTTTTCCGCCCTGATTGGTAATTCCGACGGCGGCGTGCTGGTCGGTTGGGCGATTGGTTTTACCCAGATGCGTTTTTCCCGCGACCAGGAAAGCGCCGCCGATGACGCGGCGCTCAAAGCGCTGCAAGCGCGTTATGGCCATACCCACGGCGCGGACGAATTTTTTGCCTACATCCTCGCCAGCCACCCGAACATTTCCCGCATCCCCACCTTTTTGAGCACTCACCCCACCCCGCCTGCGCGGCTGGAAACAATCCGGAAGAGTTTTTCCCCTACCCCGCAAAAGCTGACCCCGCTACCGGAAGCGTTGCGGCAGTTGCAGGAATGCGGGATAAAACCCGATGCGTCTCTCATCGGTGCTTCCTGATTTTTCAAAATGTGCAGTTTTTTTGCCTGCTACCATGAAACGCCAAAAAATAACATAATTTGTGCTATACTTTGCGGTTTTCGCTTTCATGTGAAACGGTCGTCATGGCTAAAGACAAAATTGAGGAACCCGCGAAGAAACTGTCCTCCAAGGCAAAAAATGCCAAGGTGGGCAATGGGGAAAACAGCACGGTAGCTGCCAGAAAGGCGGTAGCCGCCAAGGCGTCTGTGAAGAAAAAAGCTGTGAAAGCGGAAAAGCCGCCGAAGCAGGAATCCACGCAGGAATCGGCTCAGAAGAAACCCGCGCCGAAAGCGGCATCGAAAGCTGCGCCAACGAAGGCGCGGCCTGCTGCCGACAAGGCGAAGGCAGAAGACAAGATGCCGAAGGGCAAACCCGCCGCCGCAGTTAACGCAAAAACGGCAAAATCGGCAAAAACTGCAAAA
>JAITNI010000096.1 GCA_031290535.1 Zoogloeaceae bacterium | reverse complement strand
AAAAGGGCATGGTCGGGTAGACGAACGATGGAAAGTCCCCAGAGTAGCCAGAAATGGGGGTTTTGTGCAAACAATATTGCGCCAATTTCGCGTAAAAAGGGCTGAATGGGGGATTTTCCCTCTTTTTAGTCTGCTTTGCCGCTCTTGCTTTGGGGCAAGGATTCCGGTTTTTCTTCCCGCTCCGCATCGCTGGCGGCAGTGTGCCGATGCGCGCGCGGGTGCGCCTGGTCGTAGACCTGGCTCAGGCGCTGGAAATCCAGATGTGTATACACCTGCGTGGAGGCGATGCTGGCGTGGCCGAGCATGTCCTGCACGGCGCGCAGGTCGCCGCTGGATTGCAACAGGTGCGAGGCAAAGGAGTGGCGCAGCATGTGGGGATGCACCCGGACACGCGCTCCCGCCAGCAGGGCGTAACGCGCCAGACGTTTTTGAATCATCCGCATACTGATGCGCGTGCCGAGGCGACTGACGAACAGGGCGGTTTCTTCCGGCGCGGCAAGGCTCCCCCGCAGGGTTTTCCACTCGGAAAGCGCTTCCTGCGCGACCCGGCCCACGGGCACGAGGCGGGTTTTGCTGCGCTTGCCGAGCACCTCGACTTCGCCTTCCCGCAACAGGGGTTCCAGCGCGTCCAGGTTCAGCCCCGCCAGTTCCGCCAGCCGCAGGCCGGAGGAATAAAACAGCTCGAACATCGCCTGATCGCGGCAGGCCAGACGCGCGTCGTCCTCATCTGGCGCGTGGCGCAGCAGCCCCCGGGTTTCATCGACGGAGAGCGCGTCGGGCAGGCGTTTTTCCCGTTTCGGCGCTTTAATGCCCACGCAGGGATTGGCCGTCGCCTCGCCCCGCAATTGCCGCCAGTGGAAAAAGCCGCGCCAGGCGGACAACAGCCGCGCCAGCGAACGCCCAGAAAGCCCCTGCCCATGCAACAGCGCCACCTGACGGCGAATCGCCAGCGCGTCCAGCCGCGCAAACGGCGCTTCCCCCGCCGCCGCCAGTAAACGCGCCAGATCGCGCCGGTAACTGCTCAGGGTGTGCGACGATTGCCGCCGCTCATAGGTGAGAAAATCCAGATACGCCTGTAGGGCAGCGACGTTGTCAGGATGGGAGGGCGCGGCGTACTGTTTTGACGGGGCGGGGCGGCGGGCGGCGGGCATCAGGGATTCCTTGGCATCAGGGTTTTTCCTCTGGATAAGGGGCGATTGAGGAGTCGCACACAAGGGGAGGTGCAGGAGGGGTTAAGGCTTCCCCCCTGACAAGGGGGGATTGAGGGGGGTTTGGGGGCGTTCAGGTTATCACCGCCTTAAACCCCTCCCTACCCCTCCCCTTGTCAGGGGAGGAATGATTTGCTGCGCTGCGCCAGTATCCTCTTCTACTGCGCCAGTCGCGCCAGCACGGCGGAGACGAGTTCGCCCAGGCGTTCCAGATACAAAGTCCCCATGTCGGGATAAAAGCGTTCCCGGTCTTCGCTGCCCAGCGCGATCATGCCGATGCTGCCGCTGGTACTGCCCTCCTTAAGCGGGATGAGCGCCTGCGAGCGGATGTGCGCCGCCTGCTCGCCAAACCAGAGCGCGCCGTGCGTTTCCGCCAGCCCGCACCAGGATTTGCCGAGCGTTTCGCAAAAAGCTTGCAGCGCCTCGTTGATGTGCACAAAAGCGGGCAGTTCGCCCCCCCGTGCGTTTTTGGGTCTGTCCCACAGACAAAAGGCGATATGGGAGATGGCGAAATCCTCGCGCAAATGAAAATGCGCCAGCGAGAGCGCCGCCGACAGGCTTTCCGAGGTAATCAGCGCCACGGCGAGACGGTGCATTTTGTCGCTGAGGGCGTCATTGGCTTCCCCGAAGGACAGGAGTTCCGCGAGCTTTTTTTCCAGTTGCCGGTTTTTTTCGCGCAGGACAAGCATTTGCCGCTCGGAAAGCGAAATGGTGCGTCCTCCGTGCGGGTGGGGAATGAGAATGTCCGCCAGCAAGCTGGCGTATTGCTCAAAAAATTGCGGATTGGTTTTCAGGTAGGCGGCAACCGCATCGGCATTCATAGTTCGATTTCTCCAGTAAAAACAGTGACAGCAGGGCCGGTCATGAATACGGGCTGCCCCGACCCGCCCCAGGCGATGAGGAGGTCTCCCCCCTGTGTGGCGACTTGCACCGGGGAATCCAGCAACTGACGGCGAATGCCCGTCACCACGGCAGCGCACGCGCCCGTGCCGCAGGCCAGGGTTTCGCCGGAACCGCGCTCATAGACGCGCAGGCGAATGTGATGGCGATCCAGCACTTGCATAAACCCGGCGTTCACCCGTGCGGGAAAACGCCGGTGGGATTCAATCTGCGGCCCCTGCGCGGCCACCGGCGCGGTCTCCACCTCGGCGACGACCTGCACGGCGTGCGGGTTGCCCAGATTGACAACGCTGATCTCCACGCAGGCCTCATTCAGTTGCAGCGGATAAACCAGTGCTGCCGCCTCGCCAAGAAAGGGGATTTCAGCAGGCGAAAAGCGGGGTTCTCCCATCTCGACGGTCACTTGCCCATCGGCCTCCAGACGTGGCGTGATGATGCCTTGTTGGGTTTCGACGCGAATTTCCCGCTTTGGGGTCAGCCCCTGCTCCACCACAAAACGCGCAAAACAGCGCGCGCCATTGCCGCACTGCTCCACCTCGCCGCCATCGGCGTTGAAGATGCGATAGCGAAAATCCACCTCCGGCGTCTCGCTCGCCTCAACCAGCAACAACTGGTCAAAGCCGACGCCGAAATGCCGATCCGAGAGCCGCCGCACCGCCTCCGGCGTCAGCCGCACCGCCTGCCGCACCCCGTCCAGCACCATGAAGTCGTTGCCCAGGCCGTGCATTTTGGAAAATTTTGTAAGCATAAATCGGTGGCTTGAAGCCCTCGGTAATTTTGTCATGTGTTGCCCCGCCGCGCGCAACGGGGAAAGTATCTGATTTTAACTGTTTTGATATGGGATGCGAGAAAAACAGTCTGTACTACTGTTGAGCACCTATCCAGCGCATAAGCCATCCTCCTGAAAAATCCGCTTTGGAAGCGCTGAATAATACCGTTCGCCCTGAGCTTGGTCGTTGGACATTTCCTGTAAAAACAAGGGCTTCGACAGGCTCAGCCCGAACGGTTTGGAGTGTTCAGCATTTCCCTTGTTTTATGGACAGGGAAAATGTTTTTGTAATACTGCGTTTGCCAGTATGGCGGCGCTCTCACGTAAACGATCTGGCGAAAGCGCTTCCAATTCGGCAAGGATCATCGAATTGATTTCATGCGTTTTCACTTTGCTCCGATCGCACCAAACGGTTCCTTGTCCGGCATCCGCAACACCATCCAGGTAACTGAGGGCAAGCTCACCATGCAGTTTTATGGTCAGAAGTTGATCCAGATTCAGCGTTTGTCCAGAAGGAGGATTGGAAAAATAGCGCACCAGCTTCTCTCCCGTCATGCGAGGCACGATTCTGGGGGCATCCGCCCGGCATTCATGCGTCACAAGCGCCAACAGCACAAGCATTGCAATGTTCATGTTTCTCATATCATGATTCCTCGCAAAACAAACGTAAAAAACAACCGTAATCCCGGAAAATCGGGGCGCTGGGTATCGGAAAAAGAGAACGCGGGAACGCTCCCCGCTTCCTGGTCAAAGTTTCTTTTCCATAATAAAGTCATCCATCACAAACCCGCCGCCAATCCCGACTTTCACGCTGTCGCGCACGACAAAACCGTGTTTGGCATAGGCGCGAAGCGCCTGTTCGTTGCGTTTGTTGACCGCCAGAATCATGGCAGGATAGCCCAGCGCTTTGGCCTGCGCCGCCACATGGGCGATCAGCGCGCCGCCGATGCCCTGACGTTGTGCGTCCGGGTGGATGTAGAGTTTGTCCAGCTTGAACTCCCCCTTGCAGAGTTCCGCGCAGGCAAAGCCGACGCGCTCGCCTTCCACGAATGCCTGATAGAGCCATTTTTGCGGGTGGTGCAGGTCGTCTTGCAGTTGCGCCTGGGCGTAGCGCTCTGCCAGCATGGTGTCGATTTGCGCCGGCGAGAGAATGCCCACATAGGCCGACTGCCAGATTTCACGCGCCAGCGCCGCGATGGCGGGGAGGTCGGCGGGACGGATGGGGAGGATGTCAAGATTCATAGATCGGAGTTTCCAAAAAATCAATCCGTACAGCAAGCCCGGATGGTTTTGTAGGGGCACGGGAGAGCTTTTGCTCCCGCTTTGAAAACGGCGGCAAGCCGCCGCACTCCATATAAGAAATGGAAGGTTGAGGCCAAGATTTTCCGCTTCGGGTTTTTCATGTTTCAATACACTTTCGCCTCCCCCTCCGGGCGGGTTTTGAAGCGTTTGTGCAGCCAGTAATATTGTTCCGGCATGGTTCGTACCTGCGTTTCGATAAAACGGTTCATGAAGGCGGTGTCTTCCTCAACGCTGACGCCGGGGAAGTTTTCCCACGGCGGCAGGAGTTCCACTTCGTAGCCGGTCGCCGTCATGCGGCTGATGCAGGGTACGACCTTCGCCCCTGTCGCCCGCGCCAGACGCGAGACGCCGGGAATGGTCGCCGCCGGAATGCCGAAGAAGGGGACAAAAATGGATTCCTTGCGGCCAAAATCCATGTCCGGCAGATAATAGAACGGCAAGCCCTGCTTCATGGCCTTGAAGGCGCGCCGCATTCCTTCCTGACGGGAGAGCAGCACCGGCGCATTAAAACGCATCCGTCCGGCCAGAAAGACGGCGTTGAAGACGGGGTTTTTCTGGTGGGAATAGACGCTCACCACCGGCAGGCGAAAGGCCACCGCCACGCCGCCAGCGTCCAGCCCCACAAAATGCGGTGCGAGCAGGAGCGTCGGGCAGCCGTCCTGACGACACAAAAATTCCTCCCCCTTGAGATGAATCAGGCGTTCCAGACGGGTTCTCCTTCCCCACCAGAAGATGCTGCGATCAAGCAGGCTCTGCGAGAAGACGATCAGGTGGCGGCGCAACACCCGTTCCTGTTCCGCCGTTGACCATTCTGGAAAGCAGAGACGCA
>JAITNI010000081.1 GCA_031290535.1 Zoogloeaceae bacterium | reverse complement strand
ATGGAGGAAAAAAGCAGGCAGGCCATGAGTGATTTTGCAGGGGCTTTTGCCCGGAGCGCCAAGGTCAAAACTCGTCCACAAGTTTGGAAGGGGGGCCAGAATGCAAATAAAGATTTCATGATGTCGTCAATCCTGTCAACAATTTCACTCAAAATATCCTGTGTGAAGCGCAGCCAATCTTTCCTCTCCTTTGATAAGGGGAGGGAGGGGTTTGAGAGGGTTTAGATGGCACGACCCCAAACCCCCTAATCCCCCTTGGTGTGCGGCTACGCCGCATTCCGCGATACAGAACCAGTCTTCGGCCTTGTCAGGGGTGATTTATAGCTGTTTCCACAATTTTCCGTTCGTGGTGAAGCCCTGTCGAACCACGCCCTTTGACCAAGCTCAGGGCGAACGAGGGGATGAATTATTGTGGAAATAGCTATAGATGCGAATTGTATCATGGGGCTGCGCCTGCGATGTTAACGCCAAAGACGGGGATATGGCAGGGGCGGCCTTTGTTTACTCCTGCGTCGCCAGTTGCCGGATGAGCGCCGGGAGCGCCAGCGGGCGTTTCCAGAATTGCCAGCGATGCGGCGTTGCGCCGCGCCAGTGCAACAGGCCGTAGGCGGTTGGGCTGAGGAGGTTCAGGGTGCTGATTTTGTGCCCCAAGGCCGTGACGAGGGGTAAAAACCACGTCTGGTCGAGTTGGGCGAGGCGGGTTTTCCAGGTCTCGCCGTCTTGCAGCAGGGCGGGTGGGCAGAGGTCGTCCAGCAGTACGAATTGGGATTGAGGGGCGGGCGTGTCAAAAAGGCTGCGTAGCCAGTCCGCGCCATTTTGCGGCAGGGGTTGAAAAGAAATGCCCTGCTGTTGGCACAGGCCCGCCAATAGCGGCGTGAAGGGGGATGTTGCTTCTCCCCACGCAATCCTGGGCGGTGAAAAATCTGGAGCGGGGGCGGGCGGCGCGGCTTCTGGCCTGTTGCCGC
Organism: Zoogloeaceae bacterium; assembly: GCA_031290535.1. Classification (GTDB taxonomy): domain Bacteria; phylum Pseudomonadota; class Gammaproteobacteria; order Burkholderiales; family Rhodocyclaceae; genus Azovibrio. The sequence continues at coordinate 1,929 of JAITNI010000081.1, read as the reverse complement.
CCCAAAACCAGAGGCCATTGACCGGCGTCTGGCCGTTTTGTTCGCGCCGCTGATTAATTGGATGGGCGTGAAGCTGGATTTGCAGGGCGTTCAGGGTCTGGACAAATTCCGGTCTCTGTTCCGGCAGAAGGCTCCCCAGTTCGCGCCCGAGCGCGGCGGAGAGGGGGGGTAGGGGAGGGAGGCGCGCGGTGGGCGTGGCCTCCAGATACCAGCGTTGCGGCGCGGGAGCGTAAAAACGGCCCAACTCGGGAAAATGTGCGGTGAGGTCGGCGGTGAGCGCTTCGGCTTCCGGCAGTGTCAGGTCATGCAGGCCGGTATCGCCCATCAGGAGGCGTTGCTGGTGAAAAAGAAGATGCACCGGGTCGGCGCAATGCCAGAAACCGGCGGCAGCCGGGGAAATGGGCGCGGCCTCGCCTTGCAGACGGCAGACGGACAGCGGCGCGTCATGGACGCCCAGACAGGCAGCAAGACAAGATTCCAGCGCCGTTTTGGGAGAACGGGTGAGGCGGGCGCGACCCAAAAAGCCCTCCAGCGCCGGACAGGAGAGATGCGCGAGGGTGTGCGCGTCAGTGGGTTCCGGCCAGAGCAGTTCGGGGACGAGCAGGGTGAGATGCATCTTGAGGAACCTCTAATTTCAATTTTCAATCAAAACAGACCTCCCCGCTGTTGGGCGCAGGGGCGGAAAAGCATCCGCCTTGGGCGCACGCAACACGTCCCTGCATAAAATCAAGGGCAGTCCGAACGGTTGAGAATCGCTCCGCGCTTCCCTCTAGGTTTCCTGCGTTTCCAGATGCCAGGTGGCGCGGTCGTCCTGGGCGAGTTGTTCGGTGAGCCAGGGGAGCGTCTGACGCAGGGTTTCCGCCAGCGTCCAGGGTGGATTGAGAATGAACAGGCCGCTGCCGGACATGCCGATGCCATCGGAGGCGGGCGCTTTCACCTGAAGGCTGACATGTAGCCACTGGGCGGCGGGCAGGTGTTTCAGGCGTTCGGGCAACTGGCGGGATTCGAGCTTGGCCAGTTGCGGATACCAGAGCAGGTAAGTGCCAGTGGCAAAGCGTTTTAAGGCGTCCTTCAGGGTATGCAGCACGGCGGCATAATCGGCGCTGGTTTCATAGGAAGGGTCAATCAGCACCAGTCCCCGACGATTGGGCGGCGGCAGCAGGGATTTTAAGAGCGTGAGGCCATCTTCGGCAACGATGCGGATTTGTCGATCAGATTCCCTGATATTTTCCGTCAGCAGGCGGGCTTCGTTGCCGTGTAGCTCAAAAAGCCGCAGGCGGTCATCCCGGCGCAGTTGCCGCCGGATCAGCCAGGGCGAGCCGGGATAGTGGCGCAAGGCACCGTCCGGGTTGATTTCGCGCACTGCCGCCAGATAATCGGCGACGGCCTCCGGGATTTCCGCAGGTTTCAGCGACCAGAGGCGGCCAATTCCCTGCCGGTATTCCCCCAATTTTTGCGCCTGTTCGGAAGCCAGCGAATAGCGCCCCGCGCCCGCGTGCGTGTCGATAGCCCAGAACGGCGCGGGTTTTTGAACCATGTGGCAAAGCATCTGCGTCAACACCAGATGCTTCAGAACATCGGCGTGATTGCCCGCGTGAAAGGCGTGACGGTAACTGAGCATGAGGGCCAGTCAAAAAGAAGGAAAGCAGGATTCTAGCGGAGTTCGCGCCCTTTTGCCTGTTTGCCCGGTTTTGCGCCCAAAGCAATCGCATGGAAGTTCTGTGGTTTCTGAAAATACGGTGTCTGCTGATTTTGGGCGTTATAACGGTTCTCAAAAATGATCCGACACTTCTCCAGCGAGGAAACGCCTGCGCGCAGTTCCTTCTCAGAAGGAACTGCCGGGGCCGTTTGATTACTTACGGGAATGACCATATCTTCACAAAGGCTCAAAACACAGCGGCGTGGACGCGCTCTGGCCTGTCTTTATTC
>JAITNI010000264.1 GCA_031290535.1 Zoogloeaceae bacterium | reverse complement strand
TGCGCTGTGGCATAGGAATCCAGCACATCCCACTTGTTGATCGCCACCTCCCGCGCGCGCCCCGATGGCAGCAGAAAATCGGCCACGTGCGCGTCCTGATCGGCCGTAGCCTGCTGCGCGTCCAGCATCAGAATCACCACATGCGCCGCCTCGATGGATTGCAGGGTCTTGATGATGGAAAATTTTTCGATGCTCTCGAACACCTTGCCTTTTTTACGCAGCCCTGCCGTATCAATCAGGCGGTATTGCTTGCCATTTTTCTCAAAATCCACCGCAATGGCGTCGCGGGTTGTGCCCGGCTGGTCAAAGGCGATCACCCGTTCTTCGCCGATCAGGGCGTTAATCAGGGTGGATTTGCCGACATTGGGGCGTCCGGCAATCGCCACCTTCAGCACATCGGGACGTTCTTCTTCCTCCGTGGGCAACGGGAAGGAAGCCAGCGCGTCATCCAGCAGGCCGCGCACACCTTCGCCGTGGGCGGCGGAAATGGGCTGCGGCTCGCCCAAACCCAGTTCGTGAAATTCGGCGGCGACCAGGCCGGAATTCATGCCTTCGGTTTTGTTCACCGCCACAAACACTGGACGCGCCAAACGGCGCAGCGTGTGGGCGATTTCCTTGTCCTGCGGCGTGAGACCGCCCCGGCCATCGACCACAAAAATCACTGCGTCCGCCTCGGCAATGGCCTGCTCGGTCTGGCGGGCCATTTCCAGCATGATGCCCTCCTTGACGAGCGGTTCAAAACCACCGGTATCGACCGCCAGAAAGGGCTTGTCGCCCATGCGGCCATGCCCGTAATGACGGTCGCGGGTCAGCCCCGGAATGTCGGCCACAATCGCGTCGCGGCTTTTCGTCAGACGGTTGAAGAGCGTCGATTTGCCCACATTGGGACGCCCGACCAGCGCAATGACAGGTTTCATGAGGGGTTCTTTACTCAACATCCAGCGCGACCACATGGCCCGCCTGGGTCTGCGCCAGAATCCGGCGGCTGCCCAGAAGCTGCAAGCTGCCCACGATCGGGCTGCCGTCCGTCGCCAGACGGGCGACAAACGCGCCCTCCTCGCGGGACAAAAGATGCACCACGCCCGCCACGTCGCCCACGGCCAGATAATTGCCGCCGACGGGCAAGGGCGCGGTCAGCTTGCGGCGCAGGAGTTTTTCCTGCTTCCACTGGCTGCTGCCGGAGGCCAGCGACAGGGCGTGCAGGGCGCTCAGGTCGTCGGTCACATAGACGCTTTGCTCATCCAGCGCCAACCCCGCCGCCGATGAAATGTCGCGCGACCAGAGCGTGTCGCCATTCTGCGCGAAATTAAAACAGGTCAGCCGCCCCTGAAAGGCCACGGCGCAACCCACCGGCCCCAGCGCGACGGGCGGCGCGACCACATCAGCCATGCGGTCGAGTTCCGTCGCGCCCTTCGGCAAGGCCACCGTCCCTTCCCAGACCGGCGCGCCGTTCTGGGCGGAAAGCGCCACCAGCTTGCCGCCCGGAAAGCCCGTCAGCACAAACTGGTCGGCCATCCGCATCGGCGCCGCGCCACGCAGGAACAAGGGCGGCGTCGGGCGCTGGTAGAGCCATTTTTGCTTGCCTTCATGGTCAAAGGCCACCACCCGGTTGTCGCCGCTCTTGACCACCACCAGATCGTCCTCCACCAGCGGCGGCGCGAGCACTTCGCTGCTCACCTTCGCCTGCCAGAGCGGCGCGCCGTCCTGCGCGGAAAAGGCCAGCACCTCGCCATTGCCTGTGCCGACGGCCACAATCTGCCCATCGCTGCCCACCCCGGCGGAAAGCGGCTTGCCCGCCTTGACGCGCCAGACGGCCACGCCATTTTCCAGACGGGCAAGGCTGCCGTCGGCGGCGGCGACAAAAATGGCGTCGCCGACAATGGCCGGATAAAACACTGCCGTCCCGGCCTTGCCAATTGAATACGACCACGCCTGACGCAAACTTGCCGTGGCCTGCGCTGTGGCCGAAAGCGGCGGCAGGGCGGCCATTTTGGGTTTGGTGCTGGAAAAGGGGTTCAGGCTGTCCCAGGAAGGCGTAAGCGCGGAAAGACTGGAACAGCCCCCCAACAGCAGCGCCGCCAGCAGCGCGGCGGTCACGCTTTGTTTCGGCAGGCGGGTCAGCGGCATCAGGCTTCTCCCCCCAGCGCGTCCAGTTTTTGCCGCAGCACTTCGACCAGCGGCCCCCTGGGCGTCTCTTCCGCGTTTTCTGGCGGTTCATTTTTGGCGTCGGTTTTTTTCGACTCGGCCTCTTTGGCTTCCTGTTCCAGCGTCGTCAGCGCGGCCTTGTAGGCGGTTCGCGCTTCTTCCGGCTTTTCCTGCGCCACCAGCACATCGCCCTTCAGTTCCGCATAGGCGGCCACCAGCGGCGCGACAGGGACGTGCGCGAGTTCGGCCAGGGCTTCGTCATAGGCTTTGTCGTCCAGCATCACCCCGGCCAGACGCAGGCGGGCGATGTCGCGCAGTTCCGCCTCGCCGTGTTCCACCACCCAGCGCAACTGGGCACGGGCAGTCTTCAAGTCGCCCGACTCAAACGAGGCTCTGGCAGCCATCAACGCGCCCAGCGGCGCGTAGGCGGTGCCGCCGTACTCTTCCGTCAGCTTGCCGGCGATGACGCGCGCCTGTTGCGGATTACTGGCAAGCGCCTGTTGCAACTCATGAAACACCGCCCCCGCCTCAATGGCCTGCCGATCCTGATGCCAGCCCCAGCCGCGCCAGGCGGCAAAGACGACCGCCACCGTCAGCAGGCTCCAGGCAATGCGGTTGCCATACTGGCTCCACCAGGCCTTGATGTTGTCGATTTTTTCCTGTTCTTCCAGATCGTAGACTGCCATGTCAAACTTCCTTTGCCTTCATGTTAAAAGAGTGGATTTTTACACGCCGTCAGGGCGCGTCGTCGAAAGCGGCTTCATCCAGCCAGCCTTCCAGCGTTTCGACAAGATCGTCGATTTTCAGGCGTCGCTGCGCCGCCCCTTCGTCGCGCAGGTTCTTGAGTTGCGCTTCCTTCGCCCCGGCTTCTTCCTCACCGATGATGACGGCAAATTGCGCCCCGGAAGCGTCCGCTTTTTTCATCTGCGACTTGAAGCTGCCGCCGCCGCAGTGCAGGATGACGCGAAATTCGCTGGCGCGCAAGA
>JAITNI010000076.1 GCA_031290535.1 Zoogloeaceae bacterium | reverse complement strand
AACGCCTGCCAGAAACGCAACGGACGCCGGCGCTTTTGCCCCGGCGCGTCTTTCACGGGATTGGAAAGGCAAAACATATTGAACCTCTTTGTAGCATCATCCGAAACCGAAGTCTCCATTCTATGCCAAGCCAGAAAAAGTTTGAGCAATTTGTGTTCGCCGTACCTTCCCGGCCTCATTCCTCGTCCTGTTTCTGATGCCAGTATCGCGCCGCCGTCTCGCGCCAGGCGCGCAGCCGGATTTCTGAGTCGGCAAAATCCAGCACCAGCGCCCCGTCCTGATCTGTGCGCCGGACTTCCGCCTCCAGCGCCCTGTAGCGTTGCAGGACTTCCGGGCGCGGATGATGAAAGCGGTTGCGGTAGCCTGCGGAGGCCAGCGCCCATTGTGGGCCGACAGCGGCAATGAAGGGCAGCGCGGAAGAACTGTTGCTGCCATGATGCGGCATGAGCAGCACTTCGGCGGACAGGGCGGCAGGCGCGCCCGCATAGGTGGCGAGCAGTTTTCTTTCAACGCGCTGATCAATGTCGCCGGTCAGCAGCAGGCGACCCGCCGGGGTTGTGACCTTGAGCACGCAGCTATCGCCATTGTCTCCTTTGGGCGGCGCGTCGGCGGCGGGATGCAAAAACTCAAAGCGCACCTCATCCCAGACCCAGACCATGCCTCGGACGCACCATTCACCTTGCGGCAATTCCACGAGGGAAGAGACCCGGCGATGAATCGGCAGGGCGGCTTCCAGACTGGCGAATCCCCCGGCGTGGTCTTTGTCCCGGTGCGAAAGAACGAGCATATCAAGCGCCGCAATGCCGCGATACGCCAGATAGGGCGCGACAATCCGGCGACCGGCATCGTCGGCGTCACGGCCAAAGCCATACAGGGGGCCAGCATCATACAGCAGGCGATGTCGGGCGGTTTCCAGCAACACCGCCTGTCCCTGCCCCACGTCCAGCACCGTCGCTCGCAACTGCCCCGGTAAAATCTGCGGCGAGGGCCAGAAGAGGAGCGGCAACAGCAACATCGTCCCGGCCATTCGGCCCGGCAGGTCACGCGGCAGCAACAACACAAAAACGCCCACCCCGGCCAGACACACCGCCCATAAATCCGGCGCGGGCGGTCGCCACAGGGGCCAGTTCGCCAGTGTTTCCAGAATGGGCATCAGGCCGCCCAACAGCCAGTGCGTAAAATCCAGAAGCGGCAGACCGGGAATCCACGCCAACAGCGCCGCCAGCAAAGTGAGAGGCGTAATGACAAAACTGATGGCGGGGATGAAGATCAGATTGGCGAGCGGGGAAGAAAGCGGAAACTGCTGAAACACCCATAGCAAGACCGGCAGGGTCGCCAGCGTCGCCGCCCATTGCGTGTGGACAAAGGCGCGGCCCCAATGAAACAGACGGCGCAACCCGCGCTGCCCCGGCGTCGCCTCGCCCGCCCCGGCAGCCTCTCTTTCTCCGGCGCGGGATTCATGCAACCCTATCCAGATTAACGCCGCCACCGCACCGAAGGAGAGCCAGAACCCCGGCGCGAGCACCGCCCAGGGGTCGAGCAGCAACACCCCGGCCAGCGCCAGCAGCAAAATGCGAGCGCTCCCCGTCCGCCGTCCGAAAAAGAGCGCCAGCGCCGCAACGCCCAGCATAAAACAGGTGCGCTGCGCGGGAATGCCAAACCCCGCCAGCAAGGCATAGGCGAACGCCGCCAGCCATGCGGCAAGCAGGGTAGCCTGCTGCGCGGGCAGGGCGCGGCAAAGCCGGGGCCGCCAGCGCCAAAACCGGTTCACAAGCCAGCCGACCAGCGCCGCCGCCAGCGTGACATGCAGGCCGGAACTGCTCATCAGGTGCGTCGTGCCGGTGCGGTTGAAAACCGCCCACTGGGCGCTGGACACCGCCTGCGGGTCGCCAATCGCAAGCGCCACCAGAATGCCGCCATAAGGCGCGTCCCCCAGACGACGCTGAAAATTTTCCCGAATGGTTTGTCGCACGCGATGCACGGCCTGCATGGGCGCGCCAAACACGGTCTCTCCCCGCCACTCCCAGGCATTCAGGCGTTTTGGCGCGGGGTCAGCGCGTAAATACCCGGTGGCGCGTAAATTGCGCTCCAAAAGCCAGGCTTCGTAATCAAAGCCGCCGGGATTGATCGAGCCGTGCGGACGTTTCAGGCGCACGGTCATCTCCCAACGCTCCCCGACCTGCAAGGGCTGGCCGCCGCTGCCTTCCTCTTCTTCTTCCGCCGCGCCGTGCCGGTAGGAATGGGCATAACGGCTCAACCAGAGCCGACGCGGCACGTGAATGCCCAATTCCGCCCCCGGCGTCTGGACGGCCTCCACCAAAAACTCAAACCGCTGCCCCTGCTCAAACAGGACGGGCAGGGAAACCACCGTGCCGACCAGCCGTAAATCCCGCCCTTCCCACGCGGGCGACAGCGCCTCGCCCAGCCGCCGTTCCGCTCGCCACTCCGCCCACCCAAACCCCGCCGCAAATCCGGCAAAAAACGCCAAAAAGAGCGCCAACGCCGGCAAGCGCCCACGCGCAAACCTTGCCAGTACGCAACCCGCCAGACCAAGCGCCAGAAAGTGCCCGCCATATCCCGGCAAAGCCGCCTGCTGCTGCAAGGCCAGCACGCCCAAAGCGCCCGCGCCCAGAAAAATCCCGGTGATGCGTCCCATCAAGTTTTGTTTGTACCATGACGAAAGGTGTAATGATATTTCAATAGTAGGTTTTCGGCGAATGTCTGTGACGCCCCTGTGACCTCATCGCACACCAAGCCGCTTTTCTCTCCCCCAACCAGTCGCTTTCTTCTACAATGAGCGCCTGCCTTCCTCAACTCTTCCGAATTTTGGCCTGCGAACCGACATGAGCACACCGCCTCCCTCCCTTGAAACCCAGACCCGTTTGCTCTGGGGGGTCTGGGATGATTTTTCGCAGCCGCATTTTTACTGGCAGATCCTGATTCTGCTGGCCTGTCTGGGTCTTGCCTGGCTGTTGGCGAATGCGCTGCGCCGCCGCTTTCAGGATACGCAGGACAGAATGGGGCTGGCGTTGGCCTTGCGGGAGCAGGCGTTTCCCCTGCTCTCGGTGCTGTTTCTGGCGATTGCCAAGGTGGCGGCGCTGGAAGTCATCCCGAGTACGCATCTTTTGAACGCCGGGATTCCGCTTTTGCTGTCGCTCACCGTCGTGCGGGCCGGGCATCACATGTTGCAGCGCAGTTTCCCCCGCTCGCGCTGGCTCGGAAGCATGGGGCGGCTGTTTTCCCTTCTGGTCTGGGGCTGGCTGGCGCTTTATCTGTCCGGGGTTGCGGACGAAATCATCCGCACACTGGAACTGGTCAGTTTTTCCATTGGACGGCAAAAGTTCAATCTGTGGCTGATTCTGAACGGCATTGTCGTGGTGCTCCTGACGCTGTTGGCGGCCTTCTGGGGGGCCAGTCTGGTGGAGGCTCGCCTAATGGGCGATCAGGAGATGGATTCTTCGCTCCGCATTGTGCTGGCGCGGGTGAGCAAGGCGCTGTTTCTGCTGGTGGCGGTACTGGTGAGTTTTTCGCTGGTCGGCCTTGACATCACCGCGCTCTCCGTCTTTACCGGCGCGCTGGGCGTCGGACTTGGGCTGGGACTGCAAAAAATCGCCAGCAATTATGTCTCTGGCTTCATCATTTTGCTGGATCGTTCCATCCGGCTGGGCAATATCATTCAACTGGACGCCCAGGTCGGCGGCGCGGTGACGGAAATCACGACGCGCTACACGGTCTTGAAAAATCTGGTGGGGCTGGAATTCATCGTGCCCAATGAAGCGCTGGTCGGCACGATTGTGCAAAACCAGACCTATTCCAACCCCCGCCTGCGCCTTTTTACCCGCGTTTCTGTGGCTTATGGCGCGAATCTGGAAAAGGTGCTGCCGCTTCTGGAGGCCATCGCCCGCGAAAAACCCCGCGTCCTCCCCGACCCCGCGCCGCGCGCGGTGATTCTCGCCTTTGCCGACAGCGGCATTGATCTTGAACTGGGCTTCTGGATCCGCGACCCCGAAAACGGCTCCAGCTTTTTGCGTTCGGACATCAATCTGGAAATCTGGCGGCGCTTCCGTCAGGAAGGCATCGAAATCCCCTTCCCGCAACGCGAAGTGCGGATTCTGGATGCCCCATAATTTTCCCGCTTTCAAAGCGGCGGCAAGCCGCCGCACTCCATAACACGGCTTGCCAAAGCGTCCGCTCAATCTGAACCGCTGCAAAACCCCC
>JAITNI010000247.1 GCA_031290535.1 Zoogloeaceae bacterium | reverse complement strand
CATCCCCGCCTGCGCGAACGGCATCTGCCCTTTGCCATCGGCACCGCAGAGCGCGACCAGTGGGTCGCCTGCATGGTGCTGGCGATGGAAGACGTGGGCGTGGAAGCCGGTTTGCGGGTCAAACTGCTCAAAAACTTCTTCAACACCGCCGATTTCATGCGGAATCAGCCGGATTGACGGCAGGCGAGCGGGGGATCAACCCGGCGTTATTTCGCGTGATGCGCCAGCAGATAGCGGCGCGTGTTTTCCGCCGTCATGGGTTTGGCGTGCCGGTAGCCCTGGATGATTTCGCAGCGCAAAGCCTGGAAAAACGCCCATTGTGCTTCGCTTTCCACGCCTTCCGCGATAATTCTCAGGTTAATGGCGCGCGCGATGGCGGCGATGGCGGAAATCATGGCGTCGGTTTTGGCTTCGCCAATATGGGCGGTAAACGCGCGGTTGATCTTGATGGCGTCGATCGGGTATTCCAGCAGTTTTTGCAGGGCGGAACGCTGCACGTCCAGCTCGTCGACGAGAATCACCACGCCCATGTCGCGCAGGGTATTGAGTGTGGCGGAAGATTGCGCGGAGCTTTGCAGGAGCGCGTATTCGGCAATTTCAAAGGCCAGATATTCTGCCGACAGGCGGCACGCTGTCAGCGTAGCCTGAACATTGCTCGCAAAGTCTGGCTTTTCAAGGTATCTGGGTAAAATATTGACCGAGACGCGGCCAAAGCTCAAGCCCTCGTCCAGCCATGCCCTGGCCTGACGGCAGGCCATGTCCAGAATCTGTCCGTCGATGTCCGTAATGATGCCGGAATGCGTGGCGACATCCATGAAGGCGTTGGGAAACAGGAGGCCGCGTTCCGGGTGCGCCCAGCGCGCCAGCACCTCCAGGTACAACACTTTGTGCTCGGTGGTGTGGTAGAGCGGCTGGAAATAGGTCAGGAATTGCCGCTGTTTCAGCGCCTCGGACAATTCCGTTTCCATCTGGCGGTGGGCGGCCAGTTTTTCCTGAATGCTTTTCTCAAAGAAGCAATAGCAGGCGCCGCCGCCAGTCTTGGCCTGATACATGGCCAAATCGGCGTTGCGGATGATGTCTTCAGGATTGTTGTCAGCCTGTGCTCTGTGGAAGGTGGCAATGCCGATGCTGCTGTAGACGCGCATTTCATGGTCGCCCAGCATGACGGGCTGTTTCAGTTTGTCCAGAATGCTTTGCGCCAGAATCGCGGCGGACTCAGGCTGGGCCATCTCCGTCATGATGATGGCAAATTCGTCGCCGCCCAGTCGTGCCGCCATGTCGCTTTTTCGCGTCCGCTCTTGCAGGACACGCGCCATATGCACCAGGAGCGCATCGCCCACCGCGTGCCCCAGGGTGTCATTGACATGCTTGAAGCGGTCAAGGTCGAAGAACAGCAGCGCGCCATACTGGCCGGAACGCAGACTCTGGCAGATGGCTTTTTGCAGTTGCTCGTTGAACAACATGCGGTTGGCAAGGCCGGTCAGGGGGTCGTGCCCGGCCAGATATTGCGCTTTTTCTTCCGCTGCGCGCCGGGTGCCGATTTCTTCGGACAATTGCCGATTTGTCTGGGAAAGTTCCTGGGTACGCTCGACGATGCGGAGTTCCAGATGTTCCTTGATGTCAAGCAATTCTTTTTCGGCCTGGGTTCGCACGACAATTTCTTTTTTCAGTTCCGCCACATTCTTGTTCAGCGCTTCCGCCATTTCATTGAAAGTGGTGGCCAGCGAGGTGATTTCATCCTGATATTTGACCTCGAAGCGGAAATTCTTTTCGCCGAGCCGGAAACGGTTGAAGCCGCTGTTCAGCCAGCCGATTTTTTTCGACAGGAAAGACGCCATCTGGATCGCAATGACAATCACGATCCCGATCAGCAGCAGCGTGGAAATCACCAGATGCAGCGCCGTTGAGGCCATGTTTTCCTGAAGCGTCTGCCGCACCGACGTGCCATGCGCGTACATGTTGTCGTCTACCTCCTTGACGATGCCGTCCAGCCGCGTTTTGGAGACCGTCGCTGCCTTGTGGAAATCATTGACATTGGCTCCGATCGTGACAATGCCGAAGCCGCGCCGGTTGCCTGCGACCGCCGGATTGTATTGCCCGGTGTAATAGGGAATGGCCGCCGTGGTGGTGAGCTTCCAGAGGCCGCTCCACAGGATGAGGAAGGAGCCGGAGCCGCCCTGATTGGCAAGGTTGTACCAGCCGGTGCATTGCGGCGCGAAGTTGAGATAGCGGCAATCCAGGCCAACATTGCCCTGCTCGGTGAGCAGGGCGGCGGGTTTGCGGCTTTGCAACTGATCGACGAAGGTGGGCGCATCCTGCATGTATTCCCGCCAGCCCTTGCCGCTTTTTTGCCAGTCTTCATAGACCCGGTCTTCCAGCCAGGGCACTGCCGGTTCGCCATTTTCATCGTAGCCGACGATGGAATGGTGGCGGGGATGGACAATGCTGCGCCCCTTGTAATCCCAGATGAAGGCGTAATTGCCGTCAAAGGCGTCGTTGATGTCCCGGTAGCGTTCCTCGGTCGGCACGATGGTATCGGTAAAGGCCATCAGATGATCGTGATTCAGGGCCAGCGTGACCCAGCCGATGATCCTGCCTTCCTGAAGCACGGGCGTCGCCCAGCGGACAATGCCCTGAAAGCGTTTGCCCACCGGGTTTTCCTTGCCCGCGTAGGCGTGTTTTTCCGGCTCGAAAGGAATGCCTTTGCCCTCGGCGGCCTGCGGGGTAAATTTGCCGATGATCTGGGAGCCAACATAGGTTCCGATCACGTCGGAGACATAAATCTCGCCCGGCTTCAGGCGTTTCAGGGCCGCGAAATAGGTTTCTGCTTTGGCATAAGTGTTTTTGCGCTGCGAAACATCTTTCAGGGCGGGGTTCATACGCGGGGAGGTCGTCACCTTGATTTGTTCCCGACCATCCAGCCCTACAAAACTGATCTCCAGATAGAGCGGCAGATTTTCCGTTTTGAAAAAAACCGGGCGGCGATAGTGAAAATTCGTCGCGTTGTCACGACTACCCGGCTCGGCATGGGAAGGGTCTTCGGCAAGGGGCGTTTCGGGTTCCCAGTCCGTCCGGGCCGCGTTGAGTCGCCAGGAGTCGTGGCGGGTCAGATTGCGGCGCTGCCGTTCGACAAACGCCCGATAATGCTTCTCACTGGGGGGAAGCGACCCCGCGTAGGCAATATCCATGTCGCGGTCGTAGAGAAAATCCGCAATCTGGCGGGCGGTATCGGTGGTTTGCCGCTCGATTTCTTCCCGTGCCCTGGCGTCAAGGGCGTTGACGGCGTCGTCAATGGTCATGTCGCCGACGGAGTGGATTTCCTGATTCGCGGTATTGACCAGCTCTTCAATGCGCCGATCCAGCGTTTTTGCCGTCTCCTGCGTCTGGCTCCAGGCGACCCAGAGCAGCAGCACGAGCGGAACCACCTTGATGCCGACAAACAGCAGGATCAGGCGAACACGTACCGAAAGTCTGAGCCAGATTTCCACAAGTTTACGCCAGAGGTTCATCACACGACATGCCGTAAAAAAACATTCATGAGCGAATCATAGCCCATATTCCATTGACGCGGAAATTCTCTGCTTCATGAACCGGGGGGGCGCGTACCGCCCCTGCCGGGGTCTCCTCTTTCACAAGGCGGGGAAGGAACTGCGTACTGTCCCTTGTTCATGTGATCGCCCTGCATTCGCGTCAAAAGCGTACATGGCGCGGCGCGATTCCGCTAAAATCAGACCTTTTCCAGCACAGCGCGGAGTTTTGGCGACGATGGCCCAGGTCGAAAAATCGGTATTGATTGCCCATTCAGCCCAGCAGATGTTTGATCTGGTGGATCGCTGCGAGGATTATCCCCTGTTCCTGCCCTGGTGCAGCCACACGGAATGCGCCTTCCGCGACGCGGTGAAGACGGTGGGCGTGCTGCACATCAATTATCACGGCGTCAAATCCCACTTCACTACCGAAAACACGAAGGAAGCGCCTACCTTCATGCACATCCGTCTGGTCGACGGGCCGTTTCGGCATCTGGATGGCGACTGGCGCTTTACGGCGCTGCGCGCGGACGCCTGCAAGGTGGAATTCAGAATGCACTACGAATTTTCCAGCAAACTGCTGGAAAAAGTCATCGGCCCGGTGTTCAGCCACATCGCCAACACGTTTGTCGACGCCTTTGTGAAACGGGCGGAACAAGTCTATGGAGCGCACCCATGAGTAACACCATTCACATTGAAGTCATTTACGCCCTGCCGGAAAAGCAGGCGCTTGTTGCCCTCAAACTGCCGACGGGCAGTCCGGTACAAACGGCGCTGGAAGCTTCGGGGTTCCTGCAAAAATACCCGGACATCGACCTGCAAAAAAACAGGTTCGGCATTTTTTCCAAACTCGTCAAACTGGACGCGCCGCTCAGAGACCGTGACCGGGTGGAAATCTACCGCCCCCTGATCGCCGACCCCAAGGAAGTCCGCAAACGCCGCGCCGCCGAAGGCAAGGGGATGAAGAAGGGAGCCGGGGAGGAGGGCGCGGCGGGGTAAAACGCGCGGATTGTTCTGACCGCTGCTTATTTTCTGGAGAAACAAGTGCATTCATCCCAACAAACCACCAACATCCTGGTCGTCGGCATCGGCGGGCAGGGGGTGATGACGGCTTCGGAGATTCTTTCCGAGGCGGCCATCGCGCAGGGCTACGATGTCAAAAAAACCGAAGTCGCGGGCATGAGCCAGCGCGGCGGCGTGGTGTCTTCGCATGTGCGCTTTGGTCGCCGGGTGCTGTCGCCGGAAATTGCTTCTGGCGAGGCGGATATTCTGGTTGGTTTCGAGGCCGCCGAGGCGATGCGCTGGAGCCATTATCTGCGCCCGCAGGGCGTGGCGATGGTCAATCGCCTGCGTCTTGAGCCGCCCATTGTCTCGCTCGGCCTGTTTGATTATCCCGCCGACCCCATCGCTGCCATGCGCGAGCGGGGCGTTGAGATTCATGATTTTGACGCCGGACAAATCGCCCGCGAACTGGGCGATTTGCGGCTCGTCAATACCATCATGATCGGCGCGATTTCCGACAAGCTGCCTTTCCCTTCAAAAACCCTGAAAGAAGGCATCGTCGCCCGCTTTCGCGCCAAAAAACCGGCGCTGGCGGAACTGAACGCCAGAGCCTTTGATCTGGGCAAAGCCGCCGCGCAGGCAAAGTAGGGGCATCGCATGAATATTGATCTGGACAAAATCCGCGCTTTTTTCGCCGCCGACCGCTTTGCCGCGCAGTGCGGCATCGTGATTGAGCGGGTGGAAGCAGACCTTGTGCAATGCGGCATGGAAATTACGGCAGCGCACCTGAACGCCGGGGGCGTGGTACAGGGCGGCGCGATTTTTACCCTCGCCGACCTGGCCTTTGCCGTGCACTCGAACCTGCCGCTGCTGTGCGGGGCGAAGGTCGGCATGACCGTCGGCCAGTCGAACAGCATCTCCTACCTCGCCGCCCCAAGGGGAAAACGCCTGATCGCCCGTTCCACCTGCCTTTCCCGAGGCAGGAACATCAGCGTCTTCCGCGTCGAAATCCACGATGATCTGGGCAATTTTGTCGCGGAAATGCGCGGCAACGGGTTTACCAAGGGAAGCGCTGAACAACGGGTTTATCAAGGGAAGTGCTGAGTAATCCCGTTCGCCCTGAGCTTGGTCGAAGGGCATTCCCTGTAAAAACAAGGGCAACGACCAAGTTCAGCCCGAATGGTCGGGCGTTATGTTCAGAGCGTCCCAAGGGAAACTCTGCACAAGGCCGTTCGCCCTGAGCTTGTCGAAGGGCATTCCTCGTCGCATAGATTTTTCAACAGTGAGAGTCGTGATGGCAAAGCCGCTGTCGGCAAACAATGGT
>JAITNI010000243.1 GCA_031290535.1 Zoogloeaceae bacterium | reverse complement strand
CTTTGCCGTTCGGCGTCGTTCGCGCCGACCACCTCGATAATGCTGGCGTAGCGCGCAAAACCGGGCGGCACGTCGTCATCGAGATTCAGCAGGCGTTGCCCGGAATGGTTCGGCGGCAGGGCGTTCAGGTCTTCGGCGCGGGTGGCGATCAATACCGGGGTTTCTGCCGCCAGCGGGGAATCCGCCCGGCAATGTGGCAAAAACCCCAGCGCGGGCTGCGTCCATAACAGGCGGTCAAGGAGCTGGGCGCGTTCCGGGTCGGGCGCGTAGACCGCAAAATCCTTGCCCTGCGCCCAGGCCTTGTGAATCAGGCCGCAGGCTGCTCCCAGACGGTCATGCAGGTTGTGGTAGACAAAAACCGTGCTCATGCGCCGCCTCGCTCCCGTTGTTGTTGGGCGCGCGCCAGCAGAAAATGCGCCAGCAGGGCGACCGGCCTGCCCGTTGCGCCCTTGCCCGCGCCGGATTTCCAGGCCGTACCCGCAATGTCCAGATGCGCCCAGGGGTATTTTTTGGCAAAGCGGGAAAGAAAGCAGGCGGCGGTAATCGCGCCGCCGTAACGCCCGCCGGTATTCGTCATGTCGGCAAAAGGGCTTTTGAGAAGTTCCTGATAATCGTCCCACAACGGCAGCCGCCAGACCCGATCCTGCGCGTCCTCCCCGGCCT
The DNA here is from genome assembly GCA_031290535.1 of Zoogloeaceae bacterium. Taxonomy (GTDB): domain Bacteria; phylum Pseudomonadota; class Gammaproteobacteria; order Burkholderiales; family Rhodocyclaceae; genus Azovibrio. Next base: position 6,554 of record JAITNI010000243.1, on the reverse strand, counting down.
GCAAGAGTTCCCGCGCCAGCGCCTCCTCGCCCGTAAACAGGCCGCTGGCGACATGGCCGAGCGCCACCACGCACGCGCCGGTCAGGGTGGCGACATCGATCACGGCCTCCGGCGCAAACCGTTCGGCATAGGCCAGCGCGTCGCAGAGAATGAGACGGCCTTCGGCATCGGTATTGAGAATCTCGATCGTCTGGCCGGAAAGCGAGGTCACAATGTCGCCGGGACGGGTGGCGCGGCCATCGGGCATGTTTTCGCAGGCGGGAATCAGGGCGATCAGGTTCAGGGGCAGGGCGAGCGTCGCCGCCGTCCGCATCACGCCCAGCACGGCGGCAGCGCCGCACATGTCATATTTCATTTCGTCCATGTCGGCGGCGGGTTTGAGGGAAATTCCGCCTGAATCAAAGGTAATGCCCTTGCCGACCAGCACCAGCGGTTTTTCGCCGCTTTTCCCCCCCTCATAACGCAGGATGATGAATTGCGGCGGTTCCCGCGAGCCTTGCGCCACCGCGAGCAGGGCGCGCATCCCCAGTTTTTCCAGTTTTTTCTGTTCCAGCACCTGACAGTCCAGCCCAAACTCTTTTGCCAGCGTTCTGGCGGAGGCGGCCAGATAAGCGGGCGTGCAGACATTGCCGGGCTGGTTGCCCAGATCGCGGGCAAAGGATGCGCCGGCGGCCATCGCCTGCCCTTCTTGCAGGGCGGCTTCGGCGGCAGGACGCTCTCCGGCTTCGACACAAAAGGCGAGTTTTTTCAGAACAGAACCCGGTTTTCTGGATTTTTTGTCGTCCTTGCCGGTCTGTTCCGTCTGTTTTTTATAGACGTCAAACCGATAGGCGGCCTCGCTGGCGGCCAGCGCCGCCTGCCGGACGCGCCAGCCGATGTCCCGGCCCGGCGGGGCCACTTCGCTCAGGCAGCAGAGGGCGTCCGCCGCGCCGGTGTCCTGCGCGGCCCGGACAGCGGCCTTGATGGCCTCGCCGTATTGTTTTTCCCGAAAGTCCGCTTCCTTGCCCAGACTGACGAGCAGCACGCGCGCGCTGGCGACCTCCGGCACATGGTGGAGCAACAGCGTCGCGCCGACTTTGGCCGCCAGATCGCCGCGCCGCAAAATGCCGGACAGATAGCCCTGGGCGGCTTCGTCCAGCGCTTTGGCCGCATCGGTGAGTTTATGGGGCGTGAAAACGCCAACGATCACGCAGGCGCTACGCAGTTTTCCCGAGGCGCCGCTTTTTATGCTAAATTCCATCGCCGTTCCTTTTTATAAATGTTCAGGGTTGCGGCAATTATCCCTGCATTTTTTCACCCAAGTCAAAGCATGATTTTTGAACGCGCCGCGCGGCGCGAGTTTGCCCATGCGGCGGCGGGCGTTTTCGTCGCGCTGTTCGCCATTCTCGTCTCCACGCAAATGATTCGTCTGCTGGCCGATGCGGCAGGCGGGCGTCTGGCGCCCGAGGCCGTTGCCGCCCTGCTGGGCTTTGCCGCCCTGAACTATCTGCCCGTGCTGTTGTCCCTCACCCTGTTCATGGCGATTTTGCTGCCGCTTACCCGCGCCTACCGGGATTCGGAGATGGTCGTCTGGTCGGCCTCCGGCCTGCCGCTGACCGCCTGGCTGCGTCCGGTGCTGCGTTTCGCGCTGCCGATTGTCGTGGCGGTGGCGGTGCTTTCCCTCTTTTTATCGCCCTGGGCGGCCTCCCAGAGCGCCGAGTATCGCAACAAACTGAGCGCCCGCAATGACGCCAGCCAGATTATGCCCGGCGTGTTTCAGGAAGCCAGCTCCGGCGAGCGCATCATTTTCGTGGAACAGATGGCGGAAGACGCGGCCTACGTGAAAAACGTCTTCGTCACCACGGTGCAGGAAGGCCGTCTGGGCGTGGTGATGGCGGATACCGGGCGGCAGGAGATCATGGACAACGGCGACCGTTTTCTGATGCTGCGCGAGGGACGTCGCTATGAAGTGGAGCCAGGGTCGCCCGAATTTCGCATGTTGGAATTCGGTCGCTACGGCGTGCGCCTGCACGACGCGGAGGTGAAAGCGGTCGAACCCTCCCCCCGCGCCACGCCACTGTGGGAGCTTCTCGAAAGCGACAGCTCCCGCGACCGGGGTGAACTCGTCTGGCGCGTCGGGCTGCCCCTGTCCGCCCTGTTGCTGGCGCTTCTGGCCGTGCCGCTCTCCTTTGTGAATCCCCGTGCCGGACGCTCGATGAACATGTTGCTGGCGATTGTGCTTTTTTCGCTCTACAACAATCTGCTCTCCATCAGTCAGGCGTGGGTGGCCCGCGAGCAACTGGCGTGGACGGCGGCGCTCCTCGCCCCGCACAGCCTGATGCTCCTGACGCTCTCCCTGCTTTTTTACCGCCGCCTGAGCGTTCTCGGCCTGTTCGCCTTCCTGCGCCGCAAGGCTGCCGCATGAAAATCCACGAAAAATACATCGCCAGAGAAGTGCTGGCCGCCATTTTGCTGGTGCTGGCCGCGCTCATCGCGCTGTATGGGTTTTTCGACCTGATTGAAAGCCTGAAAGATGTCGGCAAGGGCGAATTCGCGGCGCAGCACGCCTTTCTCTATGTGAGCCTGCGCCTGCCGGGACGCCTCTATGAGCTGATGCCCATCGCCGCCCTGATCGGCACGCTGTATGCCCTTTCCGGTCTGGCGCGACATTCGGAAATCACCGTGCTCAGAACCTCTGGCATGACCACGCGCCACCTGCTCTGGCAACTGTTCAAGGTCGCGGGTCTCATTGCCGTCGCCGCCCTGCTGCTGGGCGAAACCATCGTCCCGCCTGCGGAGCGCATGGCGCAGGACTTGCGGGCACGTGCCATTCACCGCGTCGTCGCCAAGGAATTCGGCTCCGGCCTTTGGGTCAAAGACGGCCACGCCTTCATCAACATCCGTGCCGCAACGCCCGAAGCCGAACTCGAACAGGTGCGCGTCTACCAGTTCGATGCCCGGAACCGACTTCAGTATGTTCTGGAAGCGCGGCAGGGCATTTATCAGGCGGCGGATCAGTGGCAGTTGAAGGACGTGGTGCGTACCGTCCTTGAGGAACCAGAAAATAACGCGCCCAAACAGCCGCGCGCCCGGGTGGAGACCGAAACCAGCATGGCCTGGACTTCGGCGCTGACGCCGGAAATCATCGCCATGCTCATGGTGCCGCCGGAACGCATGTCGCTCATCGGTCTGGTGACGTACCTTCAGCATTTGTCGAGCAACCACCAGAAAACCGAGCGTTATGAAATCGCGCTCTGGAAAAAGTTTTTCTATCCTCTGGCCGCGCTGGTGATGGTGGCGCTGGCGCTCCCCTTTGGCTACACCCACAACCGCATGGGCGGCGTCAGCCTGCAACTGTTCGGCGGCGTGATGGTGGGCGTACTGTTCCACATGCTGAACGGCCTGTTTTCCAGCCTCGGCGTCATCCACGCCTGGCCCCCCTTCGCCAGCGCCATCGCCCCCTCCGCCCTCTTCCTCGCCACCGCGCTGGGGATGTTGTGGTGGGTGGAGCGGCGTTAGCAGGCTATTTTTCCGCTGATGCCGCCACGATGCGGGTTTCAGCGATGCGGTCGTGCAGGAACTGTTTTTCCGGGTCGAACAAGGCCCAGAGGAGGCCAAGGCCAAAGCAGCCCACGCTCGGCCAGGCGACCAGATAGCGAAGAACGGCCTGCATCAGACGCAGCGGACGCCCTGAGCGATCGACGATTTTCATCTTCCAGGTTTTCAGCGCCAGCGTTTGCCCGCCATGCGTCCAGAACCAGACGCAATACAGCATGAGCAGCAGGAACAGGTGGCTCCACAAAACCCAGTTCGGCGCGGCCTGCTGGCGAAACGTGCTCCATACCACTTGGGGGACAAAAAAGCCGCCCACCAGCACGCCAAACAGCAGCAGCCCCTCATACACCATAGCCGCCAGACGGCGCAACAGCGCGGGGGCTACGCGGGGGGAGGCGGGCATGGGCGCGGGTGAAATTTTCCGCCCCGGCTTGTGGGGAAGTTTTCGGGTCTTCTTGCGCATGAACACACATTTTTTGCGGCGAAGGATGAATTTTGCCTGCGATTGCCCCGTTGCGCGCAGGTTTTTTGATGCTTTTTTGCGGGCAATCCCACAATCACGCGCCAGAGAGAAAGGGAATGCCGCCGCCGCCATCGCGCAGGGACGCAAATCTGCTACACTTTTCGCCCTTTTCGGGGAAAGGTTTTTCTATCGGGGTTCGCCCTTCCCATTTTCTTATGGAGTTGATGATGACGGCTCAAATTCTCGATGGCAAGGCGCTGGCGGACGAGCTGCGCGCCAGTTTCAAGGCGCGGGTGGCGGCGCTGACACAAAAAGGACATCGCCCCGGCCTGGTGGTGATTCTGGTCGGCGAAGACCCGGCTTCGCAGGTGTATGTCCGCAACAAGGTCAGCGCCTGCGAGGCGGCGGGGCTGTATTCCGAAAAAATCGTCTATCCGGCGGATGTCGCGCCAGCGGTGGTGTTGCAAAAAATCGCCGAACTGAACGCCGCCCCCAACATTCACGGCATTCTCGTGCAATTGCCGCTGCCGCCGCATTTCGACGAAAAGGCCGTGCTGGAAGCCATTTCCGCCGCCAAGGATGTTGATGGCTTTCATGCCGAAAACGTCGGCGCGCTGGCGCAGGGCAATCCCCGCTTCATCCCCTGTACCCCCTATGGCGTAGTGAAATTGCTGGAAAAAAGCGGCATTGAACTGGCAGGCAAGGAAGCAGTGGTGATTGGCCGCTCCAACATCGTCGGCAAGCCGATGGCATTGTTGCTCCTCAACGCGGGCGCGACAGTGACGGTCTGCCATTCCCGCACCCGCGACCTCGCCTTCCACACCCGCCGCGCCGACGTGCTGGTGGCCGCGATTGGAAAACCCCGCTTCGTGACGGCGGAGATGGTCAAACCCGGCGCGGTGGTCATTGACGTCGGCATCAACCGCCTGCCGCCGGAAGCGGGCGGCAAGCTCTGCGGCGATGTGGATTTCGAGGGCGTGAAAGAAGTCGCCCGCGCCCTCACCCCCGTCCCCGGTGGCGTCGGGCCGATGACCATCACCATGCTGCTCGCCAACACCATCGAAGCGGCAGAACGCGAGGCCGGGCGATGAGCGCCGCACATCCCCTCATTGGCGTCGTCATGGGTTCCGATTCCGACTGGCCGACGCTGCAGGCCGCCGAGGTGTTGCTCAAGGAATTCGGCGTCCCCTTCGAGGCCAAAGTCGTCTCCGCCCATCGTACCCCGGATTTGCTGTTTGAATACGCCGAAAGCGCACAGCCACGCGGCCTGAAGGCGATCATCGCCGGAGCGGGCGGCGCAGCGCACCTGCCCGGCATGTTGGCGGCAAAAACCATTGTCCCGGTGCTCGGCGTACCGGTGCAATCGCGGGCGCTCTCCGGCGTCGATTCCCTGCATTCCATCGTCCAGATGCCGAAGGGCATTCCCGTCGCCACCTTTGCGATTGGCGAGGCCGGCGCGACCAATGCGGCGCTATTCGCCATCGCCCTGTTGGCAAATGGGGACGCGGCTCTGGCGGAAAAATTGCAGTCCTTTCGGCGGGTGCAGACGGAGAAGGTACTGGCGATGCGCTTGCCGGAAGTGTGAGCGCCTCCAGACTCAATTTATCCTGCAAGGAAAACTTATGCCCCGTCTTCCAAAACGCATCAACACACTGATTGACGCGCTCGCGCAATGTCTGCCGCAATTCGACGCCGCGCCCTTGCGCGCCAACCCGCCAGAGAACACCAAAGATACCGAAGAAGTCACCGAATGGTTGTTTGATCATCTTGTCGAGCAGGGTCTGCTCTGGCATCTGGAATGGATGCGTTATGGCGGCGACAAACCTGACCTGAAACCACTGGCCGATGTCGATTTTTCGGAATTCGACACGTTCTGGACATCCGCAGAAGAACTGGCAAGACAGAAAGCCATCATGCCCTGGGACTTGCTGTTTCTGGAAGTGATGAACAGTCTCCTGCCCTCAGGACTGCAACTGGTTGATCTGGTTGAGGACGGCAACGGCGACGAGTCTAGCGTACTCTGCGTAACCACAAACGCCGCCCTGCTGGAACCTCTGGAAAAATGCCTTGCCTCCCTGAATCTGGAAATGTCTCTGCACGAACCCTTGCACCGCGAAGAAGCGCTTCAGACCATTGAAATGGAGGAGGAGGAAGTATCGCCGATTTCGGACACTTCCCTCCCCAAAGCCATACTCCCCAATGATCTTCTGGAGAAAATCGCCACAACCGCCACAGTCAGTCTACTGGAGGCTTATGGAGAAGATGCCATTCTGGATGGAAATCCCTTGCGTATTATCGCGCTCAGCGAGAGCTTTGACGGCTCAGAAACTTCTTTCGTTAAAATATTGAAAGCGAACCTGCCTGGAATAAAAACGGGAAGCCTGCTCACCCTGAACAAAACCAGTTACGATGTCGTAGAGATTCAAGATTCATCACTTGGGTTCGCACGGCTGATTTTGCAACCGCACGTTTAATTATCATGATCCTCTCCCCCTCCCCTCTCGCCATGTTGGGCGGCGGCCAGCTTGGCCGTTATTTTGTCGCTGCCGCGCATGAA
>JAITNI010000209.1 GCA_031290535.1 Zoogloeaceae bacterium | reverse complement strand
TGACAGCGCTGGCTGTCATTTTCTCCCTGGCGTTCAGCGGACTTGCCCAGGCTGATGACATCACGACCGTTTCTTTTGTTTATTCTGGGGGCAACCAGTATATCTACACTGATGATACTCACCTCTGGCCCGCTCGTATCACCAACATCAGTAGCCGCGCGCCGCAGGGCTATAGTTATGGATACATGTTCGGCAGTACATGGGGAAATCCCGGTAATCCTTCGCCAACCGATCTCAACCGCCTGGACTGGAACGCCTCCTGGCTTGACTTTGGCGCTGGCCAGGTTTCTCTGAGCGCGATTCCTTCTCTGAGGATCAGCGGTACGTATGGCCTCTTCAATATTGGCGATTTCATTCCCTATCAGGGCACCGGCACAAGCTTTACGGTCTACTCGACCACCGGACTGGTTTCCGGCCAGTTGGTGTTCGGCACCCCCGCCCCCGCCGTTCCCGAACCGGAAACCTATGCCCTGCTGCTGGTCGGCCTGGGGCTTGTGGGTTTCATCGCCCGCCGTCGTCGCAATCTCGTCCGCCGTTGATTTTTTTTTCGGCGTCCAGCGCGTCACAAAAACCGTCCTTCGGGGCGGTTTTTCGTGCCGGGCGGGTTGGCAGGCGGATGGATTTTTCATCATGCGATTGCCCTATCCTGGTATCCCCTGTATATTGTGGCTTTGTCATTTTGATTTGGTGCGGGATTTTTGATGCGCTTTCTTCGGGAGTGGTTTCGGTATGTGGATGGACGCGGCATGAATCGGCGCGGCGCTGCGGCTTCGCTGGCCTTGCTGGCCGCGCTGCTGCCCCGTCTGGCGGCGGCGGATGCTCAGGATACCGTGAGCGTGTTCGCCAGCGTGGATCGGATGTGGGACAACAATCTGTTCCGGGGGCCAGCGGGCTGGAAAGATGATGACACGGTTACTTCCAGCCGCATCGGGCTGCGGTTAAACAAGGCGTATTCCCTGCAACGCTTCGTGCTGGATGCGGCTGTCACAAAATACAATTTTCAGAAGAATGACCACCTCAATTACACTGGTATGAATCACAAGGCGGCCTGGCTGTGGTCGGTCACGCCGCGCCTGCATGGAAACTGGTCGCTGGATTACCAGCGGGCGATGAATAATTTTACCGACTATACCGGTCGGCAAAAAAATGTCCGCACCACCAAAAATTACCGCTTTGACGCGGTTTGGGAAGTCATGGGCGGCTGGCAGTTGCAGGGCGGCGTCAGCCGCTACGAGCAGAAGAACGAAGAAATATTCTTGCAGGAAGGCGACTATGACGCCAATACGGCGGAATATGGCGTCAAATATGTTTTCCCGTCCGGGAGCAGCGTGGCGCTTCTGGGGCGCAGCAGTCAGGGCAAGTACGCAAACCGGACGGTGAATGCCATCAATCTGATTGATTCCGGCTTTGACCAGCAGAATACGGAATTGCGTCTGACCTGGCTTGCCAGCGCCAAATCCCGCTTCGACCTGAATCTGGGGCATCTGAATCGGGAGCATGACCATTTTTCCGTGCGGGATTTCAGCGGTACGGTGGGGTCTCTGGATTACACCTGGGCGGCCACCGGTAAAATCCGGGTGAACGCCAATGTTCGGCAGAGTCTCAACAGTTATCAGGAAGGGTGGAGTCAGGGTTGGCAGAGCAGTTATTACCGTTCGCGCAGTTACGGCATTTCGCCCGTCTGGCAGCCGACGGCCAAAACGTCCGTGCGGGCCGGATTGCGCTGGGAAAACCGGGATTTTCGGGGCGCGATCTGTCCGGCGTGGATGATGGGAGGATGTCCCAGTTTTGGCGGGCGGGAAGATACCTCGCGGCAATCCTCGCTGTCGGTGGACTGGATGCCCTATTCCATGCTGACCCTGTCGGCTTCCGTGCAAAAGGAGCGTAGAAACTCGAACCGGGATACTTACGATTTTGATGACAGAACCGTTAATTTTTCCGCGCAGCTTACTTTCTGACGGGGTTCGTGCTAGTCTTCACAGGTTGACAATTTCCCCTGTCTTTCTTGCGGGGTTTGATGGATGAATGGCGTTAAAACTGGAATGGAGAAGTGCAAATGGCAACGGTTCAGATGAAATTCAGATGTTCTTTTCTTGTGCTGCTGATGGCGGCGTCGCTGGCGGCGTGCGGCAACGGGCAGGGAAAAAAGGCGGCGACGCAGGTAGCCGTCAAGGTCAATAATTCCGAGATTTCCGTGCACCAGCTCAATGCCGTGCTCTCCCGCGTGCAGGGCGTCAAGCCGGAAATGGCGACGCAGGTGCGGCAGGAAGCGCTGGGCAGGTTGGTGGAACTGCAACTGGCCTACGATCAGGCGGTGACGCAAAAGCTGGATCGCAATCCTGATGTCATGCTGGCGATCGAGGCCGCCAAACGCGAAATTGTGGCGCGCGCCTATCTGGATCAGATGGTATCGACCTTGCCCAAGCCGGGCGAGACGGAAATCGGCAAATATTATTCCGAGCATCCCGAATTGTTCGGGCAGCGCAAACTTTATAACCTTGTGGAACTGGCCGTGGAGCGCCGCGACGATTTCGCGCCGGAAATCCGGCGGATGCTGGCCTCGGGTTCCTCGCTGGAACAGGTTGCGGGCTGGTTGCAGAGCCGGAATGTGCCTTTCCGTCCGCAGCAGGGCATTCGTCCGGCGGAACAGATCGCGCTGGAAGTGCTGCCGCAGCTTGCGACCATGTCGGATGGTCAGGTGCGTCTGCTGGAAGCCCCGCAGGGCTATCTGGTGGTGCATCTGATCGGTTCACGCGCCGCGCCGATGAATTTGCAGGCCGCAGCGCCCGTCATCCAGCAATTCCTGCAACGGCAACAGGGGCAAAAAGCGGTGGAGGCTGAATTGCAAAGGCTGAAGGGAACCGCGAAGATCGAATATGTGGGCGAATTCGCCAACACGCCGCCCACTGGCAATAGCGGGACGCCCGCTGCCAGCATCGTCGCGCCGAACGCTGCCGACGACGCCAATATTGGCAAAGGCGTGGCCGGACTGAAATGAGACAGACCAGAGAATGCCGCATCTTGAAAGAGGGGAATTTTTTATGCTGAAAGCGATTTATCGCGGACTGTCCGTTCTGGCCTTGCTGTTCTGCGTGTCCCCTCTGGGGGCGCAGGATCATCAGCATCAGGGCGGGGCGACCGGCGCAGGCGAGGATGCGTTGTCTGGCCTGCTGCTTCAGGTCGAGAGTCAGGACAATGGGGTGGCCTTTGCGTCGGAATCCGCCGCGCAGCCGGAATTCAATTACACGCTGGGCGCGGGCGATGTCATCAGGATTCTGGTGTTCCAGAATCCTGAATTGACGCTGGATACCCGGGTTTCGGAAAGCGGCAGCATCACCTATCCGCTGGTGGGCGTCGTGCAGATTGGCGGCCTGACGCTGGAAGCGGCGGAGCAACGCATCGCCCAGGCGTTGAGTGACGGGGGTTTTGTCAAGCATCCGCAGGTCAACATCGTGCTGGCGCGGGTGCAGGGCAGCCAGGTTTCTGTGTTGGGGCAGGTGAACCGGCCCGGACGTTATCCACTGGAAACGGCCAATCTCAAGGTTTCCGACCTGCTGGCGACGGCGGGCGGCATCACGCCGGTGGGGTCGGATGTTGTTATTTTGACCGGCGTCCGCGAGAGGCTGCCCTTTCGCAAGGAAATCAATTTGCCGACCGCCTATGTCGAGGGCGTGCAAAGCGAGGATGTGGCGATTGCGGCGGGCGACATCCTGTATGTACATCGCGCCCCGATGTTCTACATTTATGGCGAAGTCCAGCGTCCCGGCAGTTACCGCATCGAGCGCGGCATGACCGTGCAGCAGGCGCTGGCGCAGGGCGGCGGCATTACGCCACGCGGTTCGGAATACTGGTTGCGCCTGCATCGCAAAAATGCGGAAGGCGTGGTGGAGCGCCTCTCCCCCGACTGGTTTGATCCGGTGTTGCCCGATGACGTCATTTATGTGCGCGAGAGCATTTTCTGAGTCCCTGATTTCATGAACCTGCAACAGTTCCTGCTCATTCTCTGGGCCTGGCGCAAGCTCATCCTCAGTCTTTTCGGGCTGACGGTGACGACCACGCTGGTCGTCAGCCTGTTGTTGCCCAAACAATATACGGCCACGACGACGGTCATCATTGATGTCAAGTCGCCTGACCCAATTGCCGGGATGGTGTTGCCGGGGATGATGGCGCCGGGGTATATGGCCACTCAAGTGGATGTCATCAACAGTCCGCGTGTGGCGCAGGAAGTCGTCAAGGCGCTGAAAATGGACAGTAACCCCCAGGCGAGAGCGCTTTGGCAGGAAGAGGCCGAAGGGCAGGGGGATGTGATTGTCTGGTTGGGCGACATGTTGGGATAAAATCTTCAGGCACGCCCTTCCCGAGAAAGCAATGTCATCGAAATCAACTTTACAGGGGTAGACCCCGGATTTTCAGCCGCAGTCGCCAATGCGTTCGCCCAGGCTTAT
>JAITNI010000117.1 GCA_031290535.1 Zoogloeaceae bacterium | reverse complement strand
TCCAGTTGCACAATGCCCTCCCCTTCGGGCACAGACAGTTCCGTGAGACCCGTTGCCGCGCCCAGCGCGGCGATCAGGTAGGAAAACGCGGTTTCATGTGATTGGGACATGTTTAGTTCACTCCTTTTTTTCAAACATTGTACGCAGGTTGGCAACATTACCAGTCTTCGGCGCGCCCTGGGCAACATTGTCAGTTGGCGTTTTCGGGGGCGTCTGTGGTAGCGGGCGCTTTTTTGCTGAAGCCTGCTCCACCGACTTTGACGACACCGAAGGCTGTGCCAGAGACTGTGACTCACCCGTCGCGTTCGAGGCAACATTTTGCGTTTTCGAGGTCGGCTTCGGGGGCACCGAAGGCGCTTTCTGGGCAACATTGTCAGTCTGCGGTTGCACATTCGAGGCTGGAAATTGCTTATTCGGGGCTGACTTTAGAGGCCGCACCGGCGCAGTCGTTTGCGCTGGAGGCGGTGACCCACCCGGCACATTTTTCGTTTTCGGGGGCGGCGTCGGGGTCGGCTTCTGGGCAACATTGTCAGTCTTCAGTTGCGCATTTGGCGTTTTCGGGGACGAGATCGGCTTCTGAACATATTTTGTTTCCTGACCCGTCGCCCTGCCTATGTTCTTAAGCTCATTGAAGATGACACGTTCATCATCTGGTTTGTAACTCTTCAAGGCAAGCACAAGCTTATCCACCAGATCCTTCTTCTCCGCTTCTGGAATCTTCAAAAGCTGGATATAGTCTTGGTAGAATTTAAGCTTACCAGGATAAGCCTCCTTCATCGCCTCAACCGATCGCTCATCCCTCACATTCACCGCAGCCAGCGTCAGCGCCGTGATCTGCCGCCCAGTAATCGGTTTGTCTGCGCGGTATTTTTCCTTGCTCTCACCCACATTGCTCGCATTGATGTGCAGGTCATCCCAGTTGCTGTGCCCCGTCACCGTCTTCGCAATCAAGTTCAACACGGCCTGATTGCGCGCCTGTATATCGTTTTTTGAGCGAAAGAATGCCACGATCTTTCCCTTCAGACTGGTTTGGGATTGCTTCAGATTTTCCCCCTCCACCCGGTAGGTTTTGCCCGTATCGCCATAGTTCCGCAGGCTATCCACAGTCATTGCACACATTTTCGTTCTCCTTCGTCGTTGAGAAAAAGTTGGCGTTTTACGCCCTTAAAAACATCTTAAGCAAGAGTGATGCCAGATTTTAAGTTCCATGCGCTCGGTCTGGCATCTTCCGATGGCTTTTGCAGGCGGCGCGGGGTGCCTGCAAATGGCTTATGGGTTGGCAACAACTTTATTGGCGGTTGGCAGGCAGCGGTTAGTGTGTCCGGGAGCGTCAGGCAACCCCAAGCGTTTTGGCCTGACGCTGGATATACAGTTTGATGGCATTGAAGATATTTGTTTTGCGCGCATCAATGATCTTTTTATCGTCATCCGACAAGCGGGATTTATCCAGATTGCTCAAGCGGGCGTAATGGGATTTGAACGCCTGCCGCGCCTCATCCAGCGGCAAGCCTTTTTCACGATTTCTCGGAAGGCTATGTCGATCAGGTGGTACTGGTTTTTGTCATCGACAATCGCCAAATGCTGCTCATGCGTCCAGCCAGTCCTTACCATAGACGGCTTCCGCTGCTGCGGTGGGCAGACCTTTTGCCCGGATGAAATCCGCGCCCGCAATGGCCTTCAACAAGTGCAATGCGGATGCGGGGGGGTCAATATAACAAAGCCATGCCCATGCGGTATCTTCATCGCCTGCGTCTCCTTCGGCCAGTGATTCATACAGATACAGGCTGAAACCTTCCAGAGTTTTCCGCTTCTCATCGTCGAGATAGCTCTTTGGCATTTCCATGATTCAATCTCCTGAGTGTTTTTGAGACCACCTGCATAAAGGTTTCAAGTGTAGCACAAGCCTCTGTCGACAATAATTACCCCTCCCCTTCCGCCGCCGTCTCGAACAGCACCGGCTTCCATTCCTCCTGCTCCAGGTCTTCCACTCGCGCTTCTTCCTTCGCTGCCGTTTTTTGCCATTCCTCGCGGTGGTAGAGGATTTTCTCCCGTTCGTGGTCGGCGTTCCGCCAGTGTTGACGCGCCGTGAGCACAGCTTCCTGCGCGGCGGCCAGGGCGCGGGCGGCGGCGTGGGCGGCTTCTTCCTTTTCCAACTCTTCATCAACCAGGCGCGACAACCCGGCCTTGAAGGTGTCGATTTCGTCCCGCGTCATGCACTGGAGCATGATGGATTGATAACGGCGTTCGACTTCTTCCAGCCGCCATGCCTTGAAGGCGTGCCAGCTCTGTTCGCGGGCGAGCTTTTCCGCCTCGGCGTGTTTCTGGGCGGCTTCTGCGGCGCGCACCGCCTTGGCCGCCTTGTCGACCCGAAAATCACGAATTCGCAACAGGCCGACGAGGGGATAGCGCATGAGGTCAAGCCACGGTTTTCAGGAGGGCGGCGAGGGTGTCGGCAAAGGGGGAACGCTCGTCCAGCCCTTGTCGCAAAAAGGCATTGACCGCGCCGATTTTTTCCAGCGCCTGGTCGGCCTCGGCGTCGTTGCCTTTCTGGTATTCGCCGATCTGCACCAGCAGTTCGATTTCGGCATATTTGGCGAGAATGGCGCGCAGCTTTTGCGCCGCTTCCCGGTGCTTTTTGTCGGTAATCGCCCCCATCACCCGGCTGACGCTGGCCATTACGTCGATGGCCGGGTAATGGTTAGCGGAGGCCAGTTTGCGGGAGAGGACGATATGCCCGTCGAGAATGGAACGGGTTTCGTCCGCGATTGGCTCGGTCATGTCGTCGCCTTCGACCAGCACGGTGTAGAGCGCGGTGATCGACCCCTTGTCGGAATTGCCCGCCCGCTCCATCAGGCGCGGCAGGGTGGAAAACACCGAGGGCGGAAAGCCGCGCCGGGTGGGCGGCTCCCCGGCGGCCAGGCCGATTTCGCGCTGCGCCCGCCCAAAGCGGGTGACGGAATCCATCAGCAGCAACACCCTGCCGCCCTGATCGCGGAAATATTCGGCAATCGCCGTGGCGGTGTAGGCGGCTTTCAGGCGTTCCATCGAGGAGCGGTCGGAGGTGGAGACCACCAGCACCGCCTTTTGCCGCCCTTCTGGCCCCAGATCGTGCTCGATGAATTCGCGCACTTCGCGCCCGCGCTCGCCAATCAGCGCCAGCACGCAAATATCTGCCGCCGAACCCTTGATGATGCTGGAAAGGAGCGTG
>JAITNI010000061.1 GCA_031290535.1 Zoogloeaceae bacterium | reverse complement strand
GGCCAGCGTGTCCCCATCCCAGCCGTAGAAGGTTGTACCCAGGTTCTGCTCTCTGGAAATCCGTTCCCGCTCCATCCGGTGATACTGGCTGCCCGCGTCCCACTGCTGCTGCACAATCGGCTCGCTGCGCTTTACAATACGCCTGCCCAACGGGTCGTAAGCAAAACGGGTTCTCGTGGCAAGGCTCTCCACCTGAACCAGTTGATTATTGGCGTTCCACTGATAACGGGTTCTCTCTCCGTGTTTCAGCTTCTCCACCAGATTGCCCCGCTCATCATAGCGGTAGTGCGTCCCGGCATAGTCTTTCAGCAGGTTGTCCAGCAACTTCGAGACTTTTGGTGTTTTTTCGGTTTCCAGCGCCAGACCGTGTTCGTCCCTGCTGATGTCCGTATGCTGGCTGTCCAGCAGGTTGCTGGCCGGGTCAAAGGCAAATTTTTCTCGTCCAAGGGGGGAGAGGGATTCCGTTAATCTGCCTACCGGGTCGTAACGGTAGTTCCGCTCTCCCTTGCCGCTGTCCTTGATCTGGGTGAGTTGCCCCGCCCGATCATAGGCATAGGCGCGTTTGAAGAGTTGCGGCGCAGTGCTGCCCATTGTTGCGGCATTTCCCGCCTGTTTGCCTTTCAGCAGGATTTGTTCCTTCAACCGCCCCGCCGGGTCATAACTCTGGCTGTGGATGAGACCGTTTTTGAAGGTTCTCTCGGTTTCCCGGTGCAGATCATCCCGCTCAAACCCAACAATTTCCTCTCCGTCCAGGGTAATGCCGTGCACATGCCCCGTCCCGTAGGTCATCCGCTCAATCCTGTGGCCGTCCGGGCGCAAGGTGGCAATCCGGTTGCCCAGCGGGTCGTACTGGTGATGCCACACCGCCGTTTGTCCGGCGCTGCGGTAGTGCTGATGTTCCGTCGTCAGATTCCCTGCTTGGTCGTAGAACCATTGCAGTTGGGTGGTGTCGTTCTTCGCCAGCGCCAGCCGACCATTTCTGTCCCACTGGTATTCTTCCACACTTTCAGGATTCCACTTGCCGTCCGGGGTAACAAGGCCGCTTTGCCGTTGGCTCAACCTGCCCGCCGCGTCGAACTCGAAGCGGGTTTCCGCATCACCTTCGCGGACAGAAGCCAACTGGCCGTTGTGACGGTCATAACGGTATTTTGTGGTCTTCTGGTCAAAGCCCGTTTCTTCCAGCAGCTTGCCTACCGGGTCGTATTGGAACCGGGCGGTGGCGCTGTTCTCGTTGGTCAGGTGAGTGAGCCGCCCAATGCGATCCCAACGATACTGAATCAGATGCCCCAAGGCGTCCTGCCGGGTGCCGATCAGACCCGCTGCCGTGTACCGCCATTCGGTGATCTTGCCCAGCGGATCGGTGTGGGTGAGCAACCGCCCTTCGGCGTCGTGCTGGAAGGTTTCTTTGGCCTGATCGGGGTGAATGACCGCTTCCAGTTGCCCGGCATTCTGTCTTGCCCACTGGACGCGCTTTTGCTCCGCTTCCGCATCCAAGGCTTCCGGGTTTGGTGTGGCGATGTCGGCGTAGCGATATTGCGTGGTTTCGCCTGCGGCGTTGGTCTCGCGCTTGAGCCTGCCCCGCTCGTCGTACTCCCAGCCTGTCGTTTTGCTGGAGCAGTCGGTATAGGTCTCAATCTGTCCGGTTGCGGTGTAGGCGATGGTTTTTTTACCGCCTTTGGTGTCGGTAATCTCAATCGGCAGGTTGAATTTGTTGTACTGGTATTCGGTCTTGTTGCCCAGCGGGTCGATTTCTTCAATCAAATTACCCTTGCCGTCATAGTCCCGTTTCCAGATGCCGCCTTCCGGGTCTTGAATTCCCGTTAAATTGTCTTTGTCGTCGTACTCGAAATAGGCCATGCCGCCATCGGGACGGACGTGTTTTGTCAGGTTGTCCCGCTCATCCCAGCTATACAGATCGGCGCTGCCGTCCGGGTGCAGGTGACGGATGACATTTTTGCGTTCATCCCGGAACAGCCATTCCTCGCGCTTGTCAGGATGCAGAATCCGGTAGGTGTAGCCCTTGATGTCGTAAAAATGCCAGCTTTCCCCGCCTTCGGCGTCCGTCACATAGGTCAGCCGGATGTTGGGATCCCATTCCAGCCGCGTGTCGTAACTGCCGTCATCCGCCCATTCGTGATAGGCGCGGGCGTCCGACCCCGTGCCATCCCACGCCAGATTCATCCCCCGACCTGTCCGGTCGGTGTAGCGGGTCACCAGGTGATGCTGGTATTCGTAAGCCCATGTCTGCCCGTTCTCGTCCTGCGCCGCAATCAGGTCAGCCGTGCCATCGGCATGGTATTGATAAAAATACCGGGCAAGCTGGCGGACGGGTTGATCGTCCTTTGCCAGCCACATTTCACAGATGCGCCCCCCGGCATCAATCCGCGTCGCCAGATGGTGCAGCAGCGTGGTGTCGCCCATCGTCACCAGAAGATCGGAAAGAATTTCCCGCTGGCCAAGCCGGTGGTTATAGCGCAGAGTGAGTTTGACGCCCCCTTTGTATTCGATCTGCCGCAGACGGTAGTGAGCGGGAAATCCTTCTATTGCGTCGACTTTCTCGTAAATCTCCCGGATTTCCTGTCCGTGCTCAATGGTCAGCAAGGTTTCACTCAGGGGACGAATCGTCAAATTCTCGATCAGATCGCGGTGTTGCTGGCCGATGGCAACCTGCGGATAGTCGTGGATGCGGCCATCTGCGCCCAGATACTGAAGACCTTGCGCCCCGATTTCTATCCGGGTACTCCACGGCGTCAGCCAGCGTGACCCCAGACTGCCATTGTCCAATGCCCCCAGACGCGAGTTGTAGATGCGCGTCCCGTCCAGAGGAAAGACGCCCGCCAGCGTAAAATCGCTGTGTGTGATGGTTTCGTCGCCCAGCGCAAAACTGATGTTGTGTGTCGTTCCCGATGGAACCGGACATTGCTTCTTGGGTTTTGGCTTTTCTTTCGCCTTTTCCTGCGTACTGGTCGTGTCTATCTTTCCCTGACCTTTTTGTTCTTCTCCCTTCCCCGGCGAATTGGCGGGAACTCCCCGCTTCATCTTCATGTCCCGCCAGCGCTTGACGGCTGTCAACAGCGCCACCAGCAACCAGGCAATCGTCCACGCCTTGCCCGGATCCACCAACCCCGCCATCTTGCCTTGTACGGTGCTGCCAATCTCCCGAAGTTTCCGGGCAATGCCCAGCACCCGGTCAATGAACGCCTGCGGCATGACCTTCGCCGCCGCCCAGTTCGCCGCTTCCTTGTTCCCCGCCTTATAGACTTCAACCGCCGCTTCTCCCAGATCAATCACCTGGCGCGGGTCGTACCATGACCGCTTGCTCGCCCGCTGAAGCGCCGCTTCCGCCGCCTTGCGGTTTTCTTCGGCGTTGAACAGTTCCGCCTTCGCCAGTTTCTCCAGCCCCGCCGCCATCTGCGTCGCCAGCTTGTTCGCAAAAACCCCGCATTCCGCCATGATCGATGCCAGTTTGGCCTGCGCGTCCGCGACAAATTTCTCGATCGACCCCACGATGCTTTCGTTCAGATGCCCCACCACCAGTTCAACAATGGTGTCGTTGAGGGTGTCCATCCCCACATATTTCAGCCGTTGCCGCACCAGCGCCAGAGTGGGGCGCAGACTCATTCGCGCCGCCGCCATCGTCGGGGGAATCGGTATCACGCCAATCAGGTTAATGCCCAGCGTTAGCCAGTCCATCACCTTCTCGAACACGCTCTTCACTTCGTTCTTCACCAGCACGATAATAGTGCACAGCACATCAATCGCCGCAATGATGTTCCCGATGATCGGCAACGCCCCCAGCACACTCTTCACCCGCTCCAGCGTGATGTAGTTGTTGCTGATTTCCCGCAACCATTTGTCAACCTTCGCCGCCCCCGCCGCCATGTCCTCCACCGCAATCGTGTTCAGCGGCGCAATCGCCGGCTGCGGCGGACGCTGTGAGACCGACGCCCCATTCCCGCCTGCCGGCGCGCCAGAAGACGCCGCAGGAGAGGAGGGGACAGAGGCAGGTTTCGGATCAACCATCTCGGTTAGAGTTCAGAAGGGTTAAAAATAATCAACGATACCAGACTGCGGTATCGATGGCGAGGGTAACGCGCCAGGAAGCGCAATGTCACCCGCGATGCCGTGCAATACGCTTCCCGTATTCGACGTCCCGGACAATGCGCCGGATACCGGGCCATCGATGCCAATCATGCCGGGAATTTTGCTGGCAACAGCGCCCGGATTGCCAAGGTTGCCAAGGCTACCAGAAATACCGGGGAGGCTGGAAATGATGCTGGAAATACCAGACCCCTCCAGCTTGCCCAGATCGCCGCCCAATGGCACAAGGCTGTTCAGGGGCGCAAGAGTCGGCGCAATCTGGCCGATTTGTTGCAGGTTTTGTCCTATCTCGCCCGCCACCTTCGTCGCCGCATCCAGCGCCGATTTGGCGGCAGCGGCAAAGGGACTTGCGCTGAACGCGCCCACGTCAGCGATTTCCTTCAGTTCATGGGTCGGCCATTCCGGTTCGCCAATATGACTGGCGTCCATTTCCCAGGTATCCGTGGGGTCTTCGCCAAAGAATACTTTGACTGGCCCCATCGCCAATCCCGAAGCTAACGCCTTGCCACTACCATCCAGCATCCCTTCCACCGTCTTGCCCAACGCATCCACCACCTTGTAGGGGGTATTCTTGAGACCAAAAGGCTTGGTGTAGTGACTGAACAAATCCAGTTCCCCCTCGCCAACCTTCGGCAATCCCGGCAGCGAAACACTCATTCCTCTGGGCGGTTCAAAGAGGTGTGTTCCCGCATAGGCCACCCACACTCCCGGTGTGCCGTTCTCTATCGTGCCGCCGTTGATCCTGATATAACTCCCGCCGCCTACCAGCAGGATTTCTTCTTTCGCCTTCAGAATGATTTTGTTCGCGTCCTGCCGAATCTCCAGCTTCGCAAACAGGTTCAGATTGTCCTTTAACGCCTTCACGTCAATATCGTCCGCCGCCGCAATGAACTTCATCCCCGCCTGTCGCACAAAGTACCGGATGCCGTCCGTCACGCTCGCCAGCAGGCGTTTGCCTACCGAGAGACTCAGGTGCTCCCCGCTACTGAGCGCCATATGATCTCCCGCCGTCAGATGCGTGGCGCGCGCGCTCGTGCTGTGTATCCCCTGCGCGCTGGAAAGCAACAGGTGCGCTTCTTCCAGTTCCGGGAACTTGCCCGCCTTCTCGTCCGTTTCTCCTGTCCCCTTGATCTTCTCGTTCGCTTCTTTGAGTGTCGTGGCAACCTTCGCCTGCTCCCCAAAATCCGCCGCAAAGGTGTCCGCCACTTCCGCGAGCGTCTGCTGTTGCGCCTTCGCCTGTTCCAGCCGCTGAACGCTCTCTTCCATCCCCTTCATCGGCCCCTGCGCGTTCAGCCGCGATTCCGTCGTGAGATACAGCCCCGCCGCCGAACGTACCACCCCGTGCCCGTCCGTCCGCAGATCAAACCCTTCCCCCCGTCCGTCCTTCCGACCCTCAAAATCCTCTACCCGCGTCACATAGCCCAGACTCAATTCGCTGCCCAGGTGATCCGAACGCAGTACGCTCTGTATCTTGCCTTCGGTATCGTCCATGACCAGGGCGTTGCTCTGACCGCTCGCGGCATTCCCCCCGCCCTGCACCAGCTCCCGACTCCGCAGCCCCGACAGCGCCTGCTGACCCGGCAGGCGCCAGGGCGGCAGATTGTCCTGATTGTGTACCCGCCCCGTGCACACCGGTAAATCCGGGTCGCCCCCCAGATAACTGACGATCACTTCCTGTCCGATACGCGGTAATTGCAGACTGCCCAACTGGTTGCCCGCCCACGGCGAACTTACCCGTACCCAGCAACTGCTGTTTTCGTTTTTTTGCCCCAGACGATCCCAGTAAAACTGTACCTTCACCCGCCCCAGTTCATCCGTCCACAGGCTTTCGCCTTCCGGCCCCACTACCAGCGCCGTCTCCGGCCCCGGCACGACGGGCTTTTGTTGCGTGGGTTCTGGACGATAGACTTCTTTCAGGGGATGCGCCTCAAAATCCACCCGCACCTGCCAGGTCTGTTCCCGCAAACCAGACTTTTGGGTCGCGGCACTGCTGCTGCTTTTATCGCTGCCGCCCGCCTTCTGGGTCTCCTGGGCGATTTCTTCCACCAGCAGAACGGTCTCCAGCGTCAAATAGTCGAGATTGGCCGCCGACGAGGGGTGTTCAATCAGGGCAAAAGTGCACCCCGGCGTCAGCCCCCGCGCGTTACCTCCGCCTTTCGCCCGCCAGCCCGGACTTCTCAGCGCCTGCATCCGCAACAAGGCCAGACGGTCGCCTTCCGTGACCGGTTCGTTCGTCGCCTGATTCGGCCCCGCCTTTGGCTGCGCGTAGTGACTGCCCCCGCTCGTCCCCTCATGCCATAAAAACACTTCGTAGCCGTTCTCCGCCGTTTCGCGCGGATTGGCCTGTGTGACGGTCAAATTCGCCTTCGGGCGGGTGTAGTCGTATTCCCGGCTGACGTATTGCCCACTGGCTATTCGCCGCAGCGGCACAAAGGCGTCGATGTATTCTTCTTCCACCTGTTCGTCAGGAAAGTGAAACTTCAGGGTCTGGTAACGGGCGTTCGGATTCTTCCGGTACGCCGACATCTCATCCACCAGAATCAGCCGGTGCGCCCCGCCTTCGTGTTCAAAAAAATAACTGATGCCCCATTCTTCGCACAACCGCACAAAAAAAGCGTAATCCGTCTCGTTGTATTGTGTCTGGTAGTCCCGCTTCGGATACTCCCCCGTCAGCCGCTTCTCCACCGGATAGCCATAATCCCCCAACAACGCATCCAGTATCTCCTCTACCGTCTTGTCCTGAAATATCTTGCAGTCCGAGGTCAAGGTCGCCAGATAAAGCCAGGGCTTCAGCGTCAGTTCATAAAAGGCGTGTCTCCCTTCTTCCCGCAAAAAACGCGCTTCGACCACCAGCGCGTTGATCTCCCGCTTCCCCCCGTCTTCATCCGCCAACTCAATCTCAACCTGCACTTCCTTGCCAATGAAATCATCCAGATTGAAATCCGCCCCCGCCGATGAGGACACATTCTTGTCGTCCGGCGTCTTTAACACCAGACGGTACTCAAATAACCCATCCACCCCCTCATGTCCCTGCAACTTCACCGCTACCAACGCTTCCCCAGGTAACGCCGCGCCAATCGCGGTTAAAGTCCTTGAAGACATGATAGGGTTCTCTTGATGTCGTGGGAGGGGGTTACGAAACGGCGACCAGTTTGGCGCCACAGGTGGTCTGGTGGCCTTCCGCCGCGATGGGGATGCCGTGATCCAGACAGGTTTCAAAGCCTTCGGCAATGACAAAAACATGGGGTTTGCAGAGCGGACACGTGACCTGATCGCCCTTGCACGAGACCGGAATGCCGTCTTCCCTGAGCGTGGCGCTGCCGGTAAGCACCACGCCGCCGTGCGTCGTGACGTCGCCAATCCGAATGCGAGGTTTGCCGTGCAGCTTGATACGGGACATGTTGTGTGCTCCGAAACAGTTCAGCCTCTTCAGGAGGCGACACTATATCGCATAAAATGACCGGCAGGAAGATTTTCGTTCCTATGCAAAATCATCAAACGCGCTGCCGCATAAGCAATGGGCATCGCGCTTCACCCCTGCACCGCGCCAATGAACCTGCCGCGCAGGTCTTGTTGCCAGAAATATTCATGCGTGTGCGGATTCAACACGCAATCCGGCCAGTTTGCCCAAGGCAAAAAACGCACACCTTCCTGATGTCGGACAGGATCGTCAGGGTGGGGGGACCCCACAAGCCTTTGAATCTGGTCTTCTTCCATCTGGCCGGGGAACTGGAGACGCTTTCCCAGAAAGTGCCGCCAGTTGGGCGCATACAAAGACCAGATCGCATTCAGTTGCGCGACCAGAATGGTGATAGGGTCGATCTCGCCATTGCGCTCAATGGGACGGTCTATTTCATCTTCCTGGGCATAGATTGAATTGGAAATCATCCGGGCCGCATGAAAGAGCCATTCGCACGGCTGTTCCGCATGGGCGGCAAAATATTGCTTCACCCAGCGGGCGGTTGCCGTCTGGAACATCATCAGGGGGTATTCCCGCCCCACCTTGTCAGAGGAGTCCATCCACACGCCGATCAGGTAGCGATCCGTCGAAAACGGCAAGCTTTCCGGGGGGAGGAGAAAGCACCAGGGCTGGGCAGCTTGTCCTGTGGTCAGGGGATCAGCAGACTGTCGGGGGTTGGTCTTTTGAGGTTCCAGCGAATGCCAGGGAATGCCTTGCTTCACCTTGCGCGGTGGGCTTTCCGGCTCGGCGGGCGACAGAATCTTGCGTTTTTGGCTTACCCAGACTTGCAGTGCTTCTCCCTGCTCATACGGTAAATTGTGCCGGATAAAGTCGCCGCGACAGGGCATTTTTCCCCATAGCGCGATCGGGCTGACCAAGGGTTGAGGCCATAATCCAGAGAGCAATCGTCGCATCATAATCCGGGGCATCTGAAATTCTTGAGGAGTCTGGTGCTGAGAGGATTCTGCTGGCCGCCGGTGCTGATTTCCAGCAAAACCTTGCGACCATCAAAATCATACTCGACCAGCACCCGGTCTGGATTGGCCGTGTTGATGATTTTGCCCCGATCCAGCAGGCGGAAAATGGCCCAGGGGCCGTTGGCAATGATGGTGGAAGTTTCTGGACGAACGCGGGGATTGGCGGACATTTCCGCGACAGAACCGCCACGCGGGCCGGGCCAATTGACGGAAAAGACCTGTATCGGGCCGTGAACATAGCGCTGGGTCTGCCCATCAATATTGATCATGAATTCAACGATGCTCGGATCCAGCTCAACGATCTTGAAATCCATTTTCCAGGCCATTTTTTTGCTGCCCACTTCCCGAAAAAAGACTTCGCGGATGGACTGAATCTGGGCAAAAGCGTCTGGATTCGGGATATAGCGCTGTAACTGCTTCAGGTATTCGCCCTGCAATGTCGGAAGATTGCTGGCTGTCGGCATGGCCGCAGACATCCCAGACCCTGTCGCCAGACTGTCGCTCATCCCCAGGGTCGCCTGGGTTTTGTAGCGCCAGGGGCGTTCTCCAACATCCACATAGGAGGCAAGCTGTTTCTGAAAAAATTCATCCGCCGCGCCGCCTGCGGCAAAGACGCGGGTAAAATCTTCCACGGACGCATCGTATTCGCTGTCGGCAAAGGGATAATACCCATCAATGCCTTGCCGACAGGGATTGCTGACCTGATAGGCGAGTGTGGCCAGTGTGCGTTCAACCTGAACTTCTGCCTGGGTGTCAGGGGACAGAAGATACTGAAATTTACAAAATCAGGGCGAAAACGTGGGATGAGGCGGAATGAGGCGGGATGGGGCGGGATGGCGGACGGAAGCCGATTTGATTTATATCAAATCTTATGGCATTTTTAGCCGTGAAGCGGCGGAAAGATATGGAAAACACAAGCGGAAATGCATTCATGAAGGCCTACCCCTCGTTCTTTTTTGACAGCGATTCGGCAACACTCAGAAGAACCACCTTGTCTTCATCGCTTAACCGAGATGCAAACGAAGCAAGGATGGCATTGTACCCATGAGACATTGGCGTACCTTCGATCATAGCGGAATGGGCGTCTATTTCACCAATTTTTCTTGTCACAGCGTTGATGCTACGAACTGTGGCAGTACGCACCTTTTCTCCGAACCGCTCTAAAAACGCCCTTCCAGTAAGTACGTACTCTACATCTAAATGAAGGTCTGGGCGCTTGGCGGCAAGGGCGTAAAGCTCTGTCTCCGGGAAGCTCTCGCGCTTCTTACGGGCATTGAAAGCATTGGCTTTCAAGCCAAGCGCCTCTGCAACGTCCTTGTCATCTTCGACGCCAAGCTGTTGCTTGAGGCGCAACAATATTTCTTTAAAGTCAGTCATAAGTGTTGCAAATCCACAAATGTGTGTGTAACATACAAATATGTTCAACCCCCACAAAGGAGCCAATATGACACCCGAACAAGTTAAGGCCAGATTCAAGCGCGATGGCCGCACTATCACCGCATGGGCTAAAGAGCACGGATACAACCGCACTGCGGTCTACATGGCGCTTAACGGTCAATCTAAAGGCCATTGGGGCAAGGGGCATGAAATCGCCGTTGCTCTTGGTCTTAAAGATGCTGACCTTGGCGCAAGTGTAGCATGTGCCCCGACTGCTGGGGAGAGCTACCATGCATGGGAGGCTGACCATGCGTAAGCAAGCCCCAAAAAAGCCGGGTTTTGGTTCCGACCTTTTGCCGCAAAGGTCGGAACTTGAGAGCGTAGCCCCTAAAAATGGTTCCGACCCCATAGAAAGCCTTACAGGACAGGGAAATGAGGAGGGCAAGCCCGTGCATTTTTCTTCTGCCAAGCCTTGCCAAAGGTCGGAACTTTTGACCCCCCTTTTTGATGTTGAGGAAGCGGCAAAATTAGAGGGCGTTACCATGCGGGCAATTCGCAAAAGAATCCTCGCAGACAAATACCCCGGCACATATAAGGAATCCGGCAACGGGGGCGAGGCGTACCGGATTCCGTTGTCTGGTTTGTCCCCGGAAGCACAGGCGCGGTACTGGCTGGCGCAAGCGCCAGCGGCGGCGGGCGCTGGCGAATCGCGGCTTGATGAGGAGGATCGGGAGTTTTTGCAGCAGCGCTATAACGCAGCGTCGCCCAAATGTCAGGCGCGGGCGCAAAAGGCGCTTGCGGCGGTGACGCTGTTCTTTGAACTGGTGCGCGGCGGCATGGCAAAGATGGACGCTTATGCGCGAGTGCGCGAGGTTACGGAAGTCAAGCAGGGAACCACCATCAATTACCTGAACCGCATCAAGGGGCTACCCCGTTGCGATTGGGGCGCGGCGCTGTTACCAGAGCTTACGGGGCGAACCAATGCCCGCATGGCTGAATTTCCGGGGGATTCATGGCCTTTCTTTATGACGCATCGCGCCGCGCCGGGAGCCAATACCGGGGCGGCGTGGGCTGCCACCGCCCGCGAGGCAGAGCGGCAAGGCTGGGGGAAGATTCCAAGCCATAAGACCTTTAACCGGCGCTGGTTTGACCTGCCGGAAACCACACGGGCGGCGCTGTCTGGCGACAGGAAGGCGCTGGAACGGCTTGAGCCAAAAATTGAGCGCGGTTATTCCGGCGCCCTGCATGAGGAATGGAGCATAGACGGGCGGCGGATTGATTTAATGTGCATTGACCCTGCCGGAAAAATGGCAGGCGGCAAGCCTTTCCGGCTCTGGTTTTATCCCATGATGGATGTGCGCTCACGTTATATTACGGGCTATGCCTTTGGCGACGCGCTGACTTCAGACTTGAATCAGAAGGCATTTATTAATGCTGTCAAGCATACCGGGCGCGTTATTCCAATCCGCATACAGTCTGATAACGGCATGGAGACCGCCGCCAAGGGCATCACGGGCGGCTCACCTTTCCGGCGGCGCGGCAAAGTGAAGGAAGGTGAACCCATTGGTCTTTATACTGATCTTGGTATTGAAGTGACATGGGCGATACCGGGGCGCGGGCGGTCAAAACCCGTGGAACGGCTCTTTAAAACCCTGAAGGACGTAGAAATGCACCCGGAATTCAGGGGCGCGTACCTTGGCAATCGTCCCGAAGCCCGCCCCGAAGAATGGGACAAAGGAAAATGCATCCCGGTTGCAGATGTTATCCGGGCATATGAGGAAAGAATACGCCAGTATCACCGCTCCCCCCATAAGGGAAGTGGCATGGGGGGCAAAAGCCCAATCATGATGTATGAGGAACTCATGCACACCCCCGGTTTTGTGCCCCGGCGGATTACGGAGGCGCAATTTGACCGCCTGCGCTTTTCCCGTGCAGAAGTCACCTTGCGCCGGGATGGGCGTGTTTATCTGGATGGCTGGATGTATTGGAGCAAAGAAACCGCCGATGCGGTCAAGGGGCAGGGATATTTTGCCCTGTTTGACCCTGAAGATTATAGCACCGGAATAGATGTTTACCGGGGGCATAAACTGATTGCCAAGGCCGTAAAGCCGCAAATGCGCGGCGCTGGCCACAACAAGGAAGACGCGCGGGCAATCAGCAAGGCGCAAAGCCAACACAAAAAGGCCGTGAAGGCGCAAGCGCGGGCTACGCAAGGGCTTATGAGCACGATTGCACGGGGCGCAAAAAACTTGCAAGGGGCGCAACAGGAGGAAATCGCCCCCGAAACAGGGGAGATTTTGCCCGTTGCGTCCGTGGCGCAAATGGTGCCGGGCAAGCTGGAAAGACCCCGCGAAAAAACGGCGGAAGAAACGGAGGTACAGTCGCGGGTTATGGCGATTGTGGAGGAAATGAACGCCCCCGACCCCGCGCTTTTCTTGCCAAAAAAACGGGCATTTCTGTAATCCAGAAGCGCCATAACCCAACCTGAAAAGGAGCAGTATCATGGACGCACCAATGATGATTAAAAGCCCGGAAGAATTCGCGGCCAAAATGGCAGAGCGCGCCCGGGCGGCTGAAAAAGAGAAGTTGAAAGCCGCTGAAAAACAGCAGATGCGGGCTGAAAACTTCCTTGCTGAATTACAGGCGGCGGGCGTAAGTCAAAACCGCATGGCGCTGGAAACAGAAATTCCCGCCCCCCGGATTCGCGACGCGATCAAATCGGGCGATCTTTCCGAAATTGCCCCGGCGCTGCTGGTATGGAAGGAGCGCATAGACACGGAAGAAAAGCCGGATCACGGGATTGTACAAACGCCAACCCTTAAAAAGATCATCGCGCAATTTTCCCGCTGCCGTGAAATGGGCGGGCTATGCGGAATTTTTGGCGCGGCGGGTGCGGGAAAAACAATGGCGGCGCTGTTGTATATGGAGCAACAAGATTTTTATCCGCATACACCTGTTGTCCTTGTTCCCTGTAATGGCATGGAAAGAAGCCTTGCTGCTTTTTATCGTGGAATCAAGGATAAAATCATTAAAATGGGCGGCGGCATGTGGATACAAAACCCGGAAAGCGCTGCTTTGCCATGGATAGGAAATGTCATCGGGCGCGGCGGGCTTTTGATTCTGGATGAAACGCAATTTTTGCGCCCAAAACGATATGACGAATTGCGCTGTTTGTCGGATGAATTCGGAATTGGCATTGCTTTTATGGGCAATCTTTCCGCCTATGCAAGCCTGAAAAAAGGCGACCTGCCACAAGTTGTTAGCCGCATGGTTGCCCCGATGATGACTATTGAAAACCCAAGCGCCGATGATGTAGATGCGCTCATGGAGGCATGGGAATTGCGCGGCAAGGCCATGCGTGACGTGGCGCTGCTGATTGGCTGCCAGAATGGCGGCTTGCGTAACCTTGGAAAAACAAGGGTTATGGCGCAACGTATGGCAACCCTGAAAGGCTGCCCAATCACCCCCGATATTTTCAAGGCCGCCGCGATTGCGGCGGGCGTTATTAACGAGGCATGAAGTTGACCTCAACCTGTTTTATCACTCACCACGAAGGAGAAACACCATGAACACCCAACCCGCGCCTATTATTTTCCTCTCGTCTCGCCGCGCCGCTCTCAAAGAAGAAGCGAAAGCGCCCCCTGATCCCTTGGATGTTTTAATGGCAATGGTCGACTGCTATCACAACGCCATGCGACAACAAGTCCTTAAAATAATGGACGGGCATAAGTCCTGACCATCCCCCCCCGGCCTTGGCACTCCCAAGGCCGTTTTTACATCCCGTCCTTTTTGCGCCCTTACAGGCGATTTTGTCGCCTCTCCTACCTTGCCCCTTTGCCGCGCTCTCAAAAATCGAACCTTGGGCGTTTGTACGGCGTGCAAATTGCTTTCCCTTCTGCCCTCTTGTCCACCAATCCGTTTTACCCCCGGCGCTGGCCTGCATCGCCCCCGGCGCAGGCGCTCTTTCTGCCGAACCCCTTCCCCCTGACCCACAAACCCCATCCCCCGTATCATGGCGGTCATTGATGAATGGAGTTAAATCATGACCCCGAAAGAATTACAGGATTTGAGCGTCTACCCGGCCTTCCCGGAAACCGTGCGGGAACTGGTGCGCGTATTGGGGCTGGAAGCCGCCGCCGCTGTTGTAACGCATTTTGCAGGCCGTAGTTTTCGTGTGCCGGTGGCTGTTTCTTCCCCATTTCAGCGTCCTGCCAGCAGATCACGGCGCGAGATATTAAAATGCATCAGCTTTGAGGTGCTCACGCAATTGGTAAAAGAGATGGGCGGGTGTGATATTTATATCCCCTCTTGCCAGAAAGCCATGTTGCAAAAACAGGCGGATAAAATCCGCGCCGAATTTGATATGTTGACCGGCAAAACGGGCGGCTATACCTTCCGTCAGGCGATTTTTGATCTGGCGGGACGCTACCATCGCTCTGACCGATGGATAGAAAAGGTACTCAAACAACCCTCAATCAATCCACGAAAGGAAGCTGTGATATGAAACACGAACACAACCGCGCCATAGGCATTTTAAGCGCTGAAATTCACGAAGCGGAGGGAGAGTTTCAGATTTTCCCGGCGGGAGAATTTCGCGCCAGCGATGGCCGCCCGGTTGATGCCGCCGCCTATGTGCTGGAAGAATCCCAAGCCGCGCAATTGATTGCCGCGCACACCGCGCAAAAAAATCCGCTGATGGTGGATTATGAGCATCAGGCCGTACTTGCCAAGCAAAACGGCAAGCCTGCCCCCGCCGCTGGATGGGTGCATAGTCTGGAATGGCGACCCGGAAAAGGGCTGTTTGCGACCGGCGTAAAATGGACGCAAGCGGCAAAAACGGCGATTCTGGCGGATGAATACCGCTATATTTCGCCTGTCTTTCGCTATGACCGCAAAACGGGCGCAATTGCCAGCCTGTTTAATGTGGCGCTAACCAATATTCCGGCGCTGGATGGCATGGAGGCTGCTGTTGCCCATAGCCTGCAATTGGAAGCCTCACCAGAAAGCAAGGAATGGGCAGCGCTCAAAAAGGAAACCGAAGATTTACGCCTTGAGTTGGCAGGGTTGAACGACAGCAAGCGTGAATTGGCGCAGGAAAAAACCGCCATGATTCGGCGGGATGCCAATGATTTTGTGGGGCATTGCCTGATGACCGGACGCATTGATGCGGCTGAAATCCGGGCTGCAACAGAGCTTGCTCAATATAACCTTTCCGCCTTCAAGGCGCTGGTTGAGAATCGCCCCGAAATGCCCCAGATGCAATCTGAACGCGCCAAAATGGCGCAACGATTCGCGGGGATTAAAGCCCTCGGTTTAACCCCTTCTGATTTGCATCTTTGCCAATTGACCGGCAAAGACCCTGCCGAATTTGCCCGCCTGAAAGCTGAAGATTCCAGCGGCAAGGGCGGCGATTTTTCCACCTCTCACCCTCTGTAAAGGAGCCTGAACATGATTCTCAACAAAGAAAGCATCGCCAGTGTTTTTACCAATTTCCGCGCTGATTTTGAGGCCGGAAAACTGGCGGCAAAGCCCATTCACCCCCAACTTGCAATGCAGGTTAAATCCTCTTCTGCCGAAGAGAATTATGCATGGCTGGGGCAAAACAGCAGCTTGCGGGAATGGATAGGCGACAAGCATTTTAACGGCCTCGCTGTTTCCAGTTTCACCCTCAAGAATCGCAATTTTGAGCACACCATTTCCGTGCCCCAAAATGATATTGAGGACGACAAGCTGGGTGTGCTTTCCAGCCCCTTTCAGATGATGGGGCAGGATGCCGCCCTGCACCCGGACAGCCTGTTGTTTGAACTGATCCAGAAAGGCACCGGTACGCCCTGTTATGATGGTCAATATTTCTTTGATACTGACCATCCAGCAGACCCCGGAGACCCGGACAAGGGCGGTGTCTCAAACCTTGCGCTTGACCCGCAAGCAGGTGGCGTTCCGTCATGGTATCTGCTGGATACGACCAAGATTGTGAAGCCCTTTATCCTGCAAATCCGCAAGGATTACACCTTCATCAAAAAAGACCAGAACACGGACGATCATGTGTTTAACCGGGGCGAATTCGTGTACGGGGTGGAAGCGCGATTAAATGCCGGGTTTGGCCTATGGCAATTGGCGTATGCGTCCAATCTGCCCCTTACCGCCGCCAATGTCGCCAGCGCCGATGCCGCCATGATGAGCATCAAAGCCCCCACCGGCAAGCCTTTGGGCATTACCGCCAATGTGTTGCTGGTTTCCCCCGCCATGAAGGAATCCGCCTTGAAGCTCCTGAAGCTGGAAACCTCGCATTATCGGGATGCTTTTGAACTCATTGTCTGCCCGTGGCTTTAAGAAAGGAAACCCGCCATGACTGCCTTGACCCAAGACCATAACACCCCCCGGCGCGATGCCGTGGATTTTGAGTTTCCCGTTGCCGCTGGCGTCTGGATTCACGCTGGGGGCATTGTTGCCCTGACCTCAACCGGCGATGTTGCCCCCGGCGGCGCTGCCAATACCCTTGCTGGGATAGGGATTGCCCAAGAGGCCGCCGATAACCGCACCGGCGCGGGCGGAGATCGGCGCGTAAAAGTGCGGCGCGGCTGCTATCGCCTCAAGAACAGCCCCGGCGATGACGCTATCACCAGCGCTGATCTTTGGAAAGCCTGTTACATCGCCGATGATGCCACCGTCGCCAAAACCAACCCCGGCGGCGCTAGCGCCCCCGCCGGTATCGTGCGGGATGTGGATAGTTTGGGCGTCTGGGTAGAATTCTGATTAGGGGCTGCATGGCCTCTTCTCCTTGGGGAATTGTCAGGACGCGAGACCCCGCATAGCGCCCAAGACACCCCGACCCATGCGGGATGCGCCGCCGTTGCACAGGATGCAAAAAATTTGCGCGGGATGCAACACCTATCCCCAAGTCATTTGCAAAACCGCTTTTCCCGCCTTTCGACTATGTTCTGTCCGCTTACACGCCGCATGACCGGTCAGCGACCACAAGAAACGCAAAACAGGGAATTCTAAAGCAAGGCACGATGAAGAACGCCGCAATCCGAACCATTGTTGTGCAGGGCATGACGCCCCGCGCAACGCCTCCGATAAAAAATCCTTCCCCCGCCCTTGAAATCCCGCCCCCTCGCCCCTATCATTAGCACTCGTTGGCGCTGAGTGCTAACAGAGACTGACAGTGGCGGTGAACCGCGCTGTTAACTTTGCGTCCCTTAACCCTATTGATTTTTCAGCAAAGGAGTTGTTCCATGAGCTTCACCAAAATCCGTCCCTTGCACGACCGTGTCATCGCCAAGCGCGTTGAAGCCGAGCGCACCACTGCCGCTGGCATTGTGATTCCCGATTCTGCGGGCGAAAAACCCGATCAGGGCGAAGTGCTGGCGGTTGGCCCCGGCAAGCGCGACGATTCCGGCAAGATCACCGCCCCGGACGTCAAAGTGGGCGACCGTGTGCTGTTCGGCAAATACGCCGGACAAACCGTCAAGATCGACGGCCAGGAAATCCTGGTGCTGCGCGAAGAAGACATCATGGGCGTGCTGGAAGCGTAAGGCTTTCGCCACGTTTTTCGATTTAACATTTTCCGATTGAGCAAGAGGAGTTTCAAATGGCAGCAAAAGAAGTCAAATTCGGTGATTCCGCCCGTTCCCGCCTGATTGAAGGCGTCAACATTCTCGCCGACGCCGTCAAGGTCACGCTGGGACCCAAAGGTCGCAATGTGGTGCTGGAGCGTTCCTTCGGCGCGCCGACCGTCACCAAGGATGGCGTTTCCGTCGCCAAGGAAATCGAGCTGAAAGACAAGTTCGCCAACATGGGCGCGCAACTTGTCAAGGAAGTCGCCTCCAAGACCTCCGACATCGCCGGGGACGGCACCACCACCGCCACTGTGCTGGCGCAATCCATCGTCCGCGAAGGGCTGCGCTATGTGGCCGCCGGCCTGAATCCGATGGATTTGAAGCGCGGCATCGACAAGGCGGTGATCGCCATCATCGAAGAGCTGAAGAAAATTTCCAAGCCCTGCACCACCAACAAGGAAATCGCCCAGGTCGGCTCCATTTCCGCCAACTCCGACGCTTCCATCGGCGACATCATCGCGCAGGCGATGGAAAAAGTCGGCAAGGAAGGTGTGATTACCGTTGAAGACGGCAAGTCGCTGGAAAACGAGCTGGATGTGGTCGAAGGGATGCAGTTCGATCGCGGCTACCTGTCGCCCTACTTCATCAACAACGGCGACAAGCAACAGGCACTGCTGGAAACCCCCTACGTGCTGCTGTTCGACAAGAAAATCTCCAACATCCGCGATCTGCTGCCGGTGCTGGAACAGGTCGCCAAGGCGTCGCGTCCGCTCCTCATCATCGCCGAAGACGTTGATGGCGAAGCCCTTGCCACGCTGGTGGTCAATAACATTCGCGGCATTCTGAAGACTGTCGCCGTCAAGGCGCCCGGCTTTGGCGACCGTCGCAAGGCCATGCTCGAAGACATCGCCATCCTGACCGGCGGTACGGTGATTTCCGAAGAAACCGGCCTGACGCTGGAAAAGGCCACCCTGAAAGACCTCGGCCAGGCCAAGCGCATCGAAGTGGCGAAAGAAAACACCACCATCATCGACGGCGCAGGCGACGAAGCCGCCATTCAGGGGCGCGTCAAGCAAATCCGCGTCCAGATTGAAGAAGCCACTTCCGACTACGACCGCGAAAAACTGCAAGAGCGCGTCGCCAAGCTGGCGGGCGGCGTAGCTGTCATCAAGGTGGGCGCAGCGACCGAAGTCGAAATGAAGGAAAAGAAGGCACGTGTCGAAGACGCCCTGCACGCGACCCGCGCTGCGGTGGAAGAGGGGATTGTCCCCGGCGGCGGCGTCGCGCTGCTGCGCGCCCGCGCCAACATTTCCGCCAGCCTGAAGGGCGACAACCACGATCAGGAAGCGGGCATCAAGATCGTGCTGCGCGCCGTCGAACAACCCCTGCGCGAAATCGTCACCAACGC
>JAITNI010000017.1 GCA_031290535.1 Zoogloeaceae bacterium | reverse complement strand
AACGCCGCTTCCAGTCCGGCGGCGCGGGCGGCCTCAACATCCGCCCGGTTGGCGGCGAGGAGGGTTTCTTTTTCACGCAGGAGGGCGGCGGCGATGGCTTCCAGCGCGGCATTCTTTTGCGCCGTGCTGGCGCGGGCGAGGTGGCGCGAGGCGGCGCGCGCCTGACGGGCGAGGGTGGTGATGGCTTCGATGGTCATGAGAGAACCCGACGATGGTGCAAAACTCCCATTATAGCGGTTCCCATAATAATCCCTCCGCACGTTCGCCCTGAGCTTGGTCGTTGGGCATGGTTCGACAAGCTCACCATGCGCGGAAAGGCTCACCATGAACGGAAAATTATGGGGACGGCGATAACGCGTTAGATCGCAATCGGATTTTGCCGCGCCAGAAATTTTGCAGGGCAATCGCAGGTTTTCAAGGGGGAAAAGGCACGGGAAACAGCGCACGGCTCCAGCAATTTCCTCTCCCCTTGGGGGAGTGATCCCCCGGCGATGCAAATTTTACGCACAGAGCATTCATGCAATCGCCTTGGAAAATTTCGACGGGAGATCGTAGTTCCCAAAAACCGCTTGCCTTATTTTCTGGCAGCGGTGTTGGGCACAATGTGTTTTTGTATCCAGGCCAGCATGTCATCCCAGATTTGGCGCTGTTCACGGGGACTAGACATGGCGGTGGCGTTGGAGAGTTCGATGGTAATCACCGGGATATTTTTGAAGACGCCACCAAAATTGCCCAGCGAGCCGGGATAAACGCCCAACTGGTTCAGATTCAGGCGACCGAAACGGTGCGGCGGTTCTTCGGCGGGGCCATCATAATCGAGGACGCCATACGGGGCGTGAATGGAAACAATGACATCCGGCTTGAAATGCTCGATCTCGTTGAAGAGCCATTGGGTTTCCGGTTCCGACATCGGCGCTTTGCCGGGAAAGCGACGCGGGTCGCTCTGGGTGCGGCGTTTCCAGTAGGGGAGCGCGTCGGCACGCCAGTCCGGCGTGGGAAAATTGCGGTTCAAATCCACGCCGTTGCCGTTGGTGCGCCGGGAAGGCTCCGCCAGCAGGCCATCGGGATTGGCCAGTGGGGCGATGCGCCAATGGTGCGTTCTGGCGTTGGGTTCTTGCAAAAAATTCAACCAGCGAAAGACGATGGAAACCGAAGTCAGTTCGTCTCCGTGAATGCCGCCGACGAGCAAAATTCGCACGGGGCGCGCCGCAGGGTTTTGAGTGGCGTTGACGCCGCGCGTGGGTTTGGCGGAAACCTCCATGACCATCAGGGGCAATCCTTGCACGGAACGGATTTTGCCTGCTGCAAACGCTTTTGTCTGACAGGATTTTGGCTCCACGCTCTTCAGGCGTTTTCCCAACTGTTCACACCAGGCAATAGTCTCTGCGGCAGGCGTAGCGTGGGCGGGCAGCACGCCAGCGACCATGAGAAAAGCGACCACAAACCATCCGGGCGGACGAAACGAGTGATTGGCAAGCGACATCAAACCCCCTTCGGGAACCTCTGAATAATCGTCATGCCCGCGCACGGGCATCCATAAGTTGTTGAAAAAGCGAGATTCCTGCTTGCACAGGAATGACAAAATTCTACTTGTTCAGACCTTTCTTTGGTAGAACGATCCGATTTTACAGGGCGGTTCGTTTCAGACAAAATCATGCCATGCATGTGATTCGCTGTGCAGGACGCTTAAAAAGCCTCGGCATTCGCCTGATTCCAGATTTTTTGATAGAGGGGAACGGCACTTTCATTAATGAGTGCGTTCGCTGCCAGAAAGGCGTAACGCTCCGCGTAGGTTTGCACTTCCAGTTCGCTGACGCGCACCACCAGATGTGCGGGTCGGATTCCGGCGGGATGCCGCAAGCCAGCGGCGGCGATCATTTCGGCCAGACTCGCCAGGGTATTGCGGTGAAAACGGAAAACCCGTTCGGTCTTGTCGCTGACGATCAGCGCCTTTTGCCGCTTTTCGTCCTGTGTGGCTACGCCGGTCGGGCATTTGTTGGTGTGGCAGCTTTGCGACTGCACGCAGCCCAGCGCAAACAGAAAGCCGCGCCCGGAATTGACCCAGTCCGCGCCCAGCGCCAGCGTGCGGGCAATATCGAAGGCGGAAACGATTTTCCCGGACGCGCCAATCTTGACGTGCTCGCGGACGCCCGCGCCCACCAGCGTGTTATGCACCAGCAGCAGCCCTTCGCGCAGGGGCATTCCGAGGTGATCGGAGAATTCCACCGGCGCGGCGCCCGTGCCGCCTTCCGAACCGTCCACCACGATGA
Source organism: Zoogloeaceae bacterium (assembly GCA_031290535.1). GTDB lineage: Bacteria > Pseudomonadota > Gammaproteobacteria > Burkholderiales > Rhodocyclaceae > Azovibrio. The sequence continues at coordinate 3,193 of JAITNI010000017.1, read as the reverse complement.
AATCAGGGTAAATTTCCAGTTGCCGCATGGCCTTGACGATGGCCATGAATTCCGTCGGGCGACCAATGCACAGCTTGAAACCCACCGGTTTGCCCCCGGACAGGGCGCGCAAATCCTGAACGAAGCCCATTAATTCCAACGGCGTATGGAAGGCGGTATGGGCCGAAGGCGAGAGGCAATCCTGTCCCATCGGCACGCCCCGGACTGCGGCGATCAAGGGCGTGATTTTTTCCTTGGGCAAAATGCCGCCGTGTCCGGGTTTGGCTCCCTGACTGAGTTTGATTTCGATCATTTTGACATTGGGGAGCGCGGCGCGTTCCACAAAACGGGCGGGGTCAAACTGGCCATTTTCGGCGCGGCAACCAAAATAGCCGCTGCCGAGTTCCCACACCAGATCGCCGCCATGTTCCAGATGATACGGGCTGATGCTGCCTTCGCCGGTATCGTGATAAAACCCGCCCTGCTTCGCCCCGGCATTCAGGGCGCGAATGGCGTTCGGACTCAGGGAACCAAAACTCATGGCGGAAATGTTCAGAATCGAGGCGGAATAAGGCTGCCCGCATTGCGCGTTGCCGATGGCGATGCGAAAGGTTTCGGGATGGTTTTGGGGCACAGGCGTCAGCGAATGGCTGATGAATTCATGGCCGATGGCGTATACATCCAGAATACTGCCAAAAGGCCGGTCGGCATTCAGGTTTTTGGCGCGTTGATACACCAGCGTGCGCTGCGCGCGCGAAAAAGGCACGGATTCTTCCTCCCCTTCCAGCAAATATTGCCGGATTTCCGGGCGCACGGCCTCAAACAGATAGCGAAAATGCCCAATGATCGGGTAATTTCGCAGGATGCTGTGCCGATGTTGCAGGACATCATACAGCCCCACCAGACTCAAAAACACCGCCCAGACAAAAATATCCGTCTGGAGACTATCCGCCATGAAATAATCCAGAACATTCCAGGAGAACAGTCGGGCGAGCAGATAAAACGCCGCATAGACCATGACCGCCCACCACACGGCAAAACGCAGGATTTTGGATTGATAACGCGACGCCAGCCAATGCATGATTTTTTCCTCGACAAAATGGCGGATTGTTGTGTTTTTCCCGTCCATCCTTGAAGGCTACCATCCTTCATGCGGGACTTCAAATCGGGACAGCGTTACCAATTGCCTTTCTTCAGTTGCGAGAACAGCCGCCCAGCCTGGATTGCAGCGCGTTCAATTTCCGCTGCGGAATCAATCCATCCTTTTTCTTCCAGCGTCAGCAGAAAAGCGTGTGTGGTGACGCGCAGCGTACTTTCTGGCAAACAGAAATGTGTACTGGCAATTTTGTGATCTTCAAATAGAAGTACCGCTGCCTGTGAGGGTTCGGCAAGGACAAGCTGGTGGATGACTTCCTGCAAGGCGAGTTCGCCCAGCCCTTTTTTGTTGGGGACTGTCGCGCCTGTTTTTGCGGCTTCCATGCGTTCGTGGTAATGCCTGAAAGCGGCGGTTTCAATCACAGGAATCTGGTGTTGCGTCACAAAGTCTGCAATTGCGTCGCCATTGGGCGTTTTTTTGCGGGTGACTTCATGCAATACCATGTCCACAACCTGCAACGGCCAACCGGGACGCAACAGCAAATCAAGTCGCCTGGCATAGGCCAGCGTAATCAGCGGCCCGGAATCGGGCAGAAGGGTTGGCGGCATCGCTACTGCATCAGTGCGCTGAGCGCGGCGACCATGCGTCCGGTTTCTGCCTGTGGCAGTCTTGGCATGGGAAGATGCGCTTGGGCCATGAGCAAAAACAGGTCTTCTTCGCTATCCATTCCCAAGGCATCAAGTGTGGCGTGATCGTCCAGCTTGCCAAGGGAAAAGGCGAGCAGGGTAGCGTAATTGGAATTTTTTTGCGTGTTCCCGTGCTCAAAGGTTTCGACGAGATCGCGCAACTGGGCATTGAACAGGGCATTGAGGGAGGTCTCCATCTGGGCGGCAACCACCTTGGCCCGTTTCAGCAGATCGCGGTCAACCGATCCGGTGAAATTGACTGTGGAGTGAGACATGAGGATGTCCTTCTGGTAAAGTTTGTTCAATAGTAGCACATGTTTATGTGTTGTTCCGGCAAGGCAGACCTGTTGGGTTACGCTGCGCTAACCCGGCCTACGCCTGTTGTAACATCATGCCCGTTGCAAACGTTCTACCAGACGTTCCATCCATTCCATCAACAGCGCCCGGTCATCAGAAGCAAGGGATGCCAGTAAACGCCGGATTCGGTTCGCTTGATCGTCCGGGCGCGGGCTGCTTTCGGTCAGCAATTCTGCTGCGTCGCAGTCGAAAATCGTGGCGAATTCCACGAGACGGGCAATATTGGGCATCACAACGCCCCGTTCAATGCGCGATACCGCCTCGTTGCCCACGCCCAGCCGTTCGGCCACTTCTTCCTGCGTCAATCCGCTTCGGACGCGCTGTCTCGCGATGGCGCAGCCCACCGTGTCCGCCAGATTTTTCAGGTCAGTCTTCCGCATGATGCCCTCCAAAACAACCTGTATGGTTGAACATCGACTTGCGGACATGAAGGGCTTTTGAAGTTGACAAACAACCTTTTGAGTTGTAACGTAGCCGCTCTTTTTACAAAAGGAGTATGCAAAATGAGCAATGCCCAGAATCCGAATTGGCCGAGCAAGACCCCTAATCCTTCCGGGCCGGGGCGAGGCAACAATCCGCCACCGCCGCCCGCCAAGAGCAAGTAGGTATTTGCCGAAAACCAACCTGGATTTTGAACGCTGTCTGTAGGACAGAAAATATTTGTTCAGTTTCACGGGCGACAGGCACGAATGCCTGCCGCCCGTGTTTCACTCACATGAGGATTTATTATGAAAAAACCGGTCTGCATTTTTACGTTCATCATCGCATCTCTGCTGTCTTTTTCCCTTCAGGCGGAAACAGAGTCTGGCGAATGGTTTCAAACGGGGGCGAATCAGAACAGCATTAAATTTTTCAAGTCTGGGGTTGACGAAAAGACCTTAAAGCAGGCTGTGTTGGATACGGTCAAAAGATACGCGCAAACGATCGCTTGCAACAGAGGAGATGGGTATCGTAGTGTGTTAAGTTCTAAGGACGGTGACAATTACTTCTTGTTTGGAATTCGACCGTATAAAGGTGAAGAGTACTTATGGAGTTACGACAAGGATAAAAGCCCGTTATACGGCGTGATCTGGTC
>JAITNI010000302.1 GCA_031290535.1 Zoogloeaceae bacterium | reverse complement strand
AATACGGTTCTCTGGATGCCCTCGTCGCCCACGCCAACGACATCAAGGGCGTGGTGGGCGAAAACCTGCGCGCGCATCTGGACTTTTTGCCGCTTGGTAAAAAACTGGTGACGATTCATTGCGCCGTCCCCGACCTGCCCACCCCGGCAGAACTCGGCCCCACGCCTCTGGATGCCGTAGCGCTCGCCGCCCTGTACGAACGCTATGAATTCCGGGGCTGGCAGAAAGAACTGGCCGGGGGCGTCCCCCTCAAAACCGCCGCGCCCGTTGCCGCGCCGTTATCGACTGCCGCCGCCGCCCTGCCGGATGCGCCGCTGCTGCCTGACGATGGCGCGCACCGCGCCCATTACGAAACCGTGCTTGACGAGGCCGCGTTAAAAACCTGGCTCGCTCGCCTTGAGGCCGCGCCGCTGGTCGCCGTCGATACCGAAACCACCAGCCTTGATCCTTTTGCGGCGCGCATCGTGGGGATTTCACTGGCGGTAGAAATGGGCGTGGCCTGCTACATTCCCCTTGGGCACCGGGGGCCGGACGCCCCAACGCAACTGCCGCTTGCGGAAACGCTGGCGCAATTAAAACCCTGGCTGGAATCCGCCACGGCCTTGAAGGTAGGCCAGAATCTCAAATACGATCAACATGTGTTCGCCAACCACGGCATCGCGCTGGCGGGCGTCGCGCACGATACGATGCTGCAATCCTATGTGCTGGAATCCGACCGGGGGCATGACCTGGATCAACTCGCCCGTCGCCATCTGGGGCTGACCGCCATTCCCTACACGGCGCTGTGCGGCAAGGGAGTCCGGCAGATTGGCTTTGAGCAGGTCGATGTTGCCCGCGCCGCCGAATACGCCGCCGAGGACGCCGATCTCACCTGGCGGCTGCATCAGGCGCTCTATCCCCGGATTTGCGCCGACAGTGGCCTGAAGCGCATTTACGAGGAAATCGAACTTCCCACGCGAGAAATCCTGTTCAGGATGGAGCGCACCGGGGTGCGGGTGGATGCGTTGCTGTTGCAGCAGCAAAGTCACGAACTGGGGCGCAAGATTCTGGCGCTGGAAGGCGAAGCGTACACGCTGGCCGGACAGCCTTTCAATCTGGGGTCTCCCAAGCAACTGGCGGAAATCCTCTTTGAGCAGCAAAAACTGCCGGTCAGAAAAAAGACCCCCGGCGGCGCGCCTTCGACCGATGAAGAAGTGCTCACCGAACTGGCGCTGGATTACCCCCTGCCCAAGCTGCTGCTGGAACACCGCAGTCTCTCCAAACTCAAAAGCACCTACACCGACAAACTGCCGCGCATGGTGAATGCCGTCACGGGGCGGGTGCATACGCATTTTTCGCAGGCCACCGCCGTCACCGGGCGGCTGGCCTCTTCCGACCCCAATCTGCAAAACATCCCGGTGCGTACCGAAGAGGGGCGACGCATCCGCGCCGCCTTCATCGCGCCGGCGGGAGGATGGATTGTGTCCGCCGACTATTCGCAGGTGGAACTTCGCATCATGGCGCATCTGTCGGAAGACGCCCGCCTGCTGGACGCCTTCGCGCAGGGTGAGGACGTGCACCGCGCTACGGCGGCGGAAATTTTTGGCGTCTCGCCGCTGGAAATCGGCCCGGAACAACGCCGGGTCGCCAAAACCATCAATTTTGGCCTGATCTACGGCATGAGCGCTTTCGGGCTGGCCCGCAATCTGGGTCTGGAGCGCAGCGCCGCGCAACGGTACATCGAACGCTATTTTGCCCGCTATCCCGGCGTCGCCCGCTACATGGAGGCCACAAGGGAAGCGGCGCGCCAGCAGGGCTACGTCAACACCGTCTTTGGCCGCCGCCTGATGCTGCCGGAAATCCGGAGCGCCCAGGCCAGCCGCCGACAGGGCGCGGAACGCGCCGCCATCAACGCCCCCATGCAGGGCACCGCCGCCGACCTCATCAAACGCGCCATGCTGGCGACGCAAGTCTGGCTGGAACAGGAGGCCTTGAAGAGCCGCATCGTCCTGCAAGTGCACGACGAACTGGTGCTGGAAGTCCCGGAGGCCGAACTTCCCCAAGTCCGCCACCACCTCCCCCGCCTGATGGCCGACGTCGGCCAGTTGAAAGTGCCGCTGGTGGTGGAGATCGGCGTGGGAGGCAATTGGGAAGCGGCGCAGTGAGGGGACTAGCCGCCCCCAATTTCGTTCGGGGTGAGCCTCCCCTTCTCCGTTCGTGGTGAGCCTCCCTTTTCCGTTCGTGGTGAGCCTCCCTTTTCCGTTCGTGGTGAGCCTGTCGAACCACGCCCAACGACCAAGCTCAGGGCGAGCGGGAAACTCAAAATTTCGTAAAAATCTGGTGCCGATGTAAAATTTCTGAGCCAGCTTACGCGAGATGAAAGGAAAAGGACAATGCAGTACATATCGAAATTGCCGCCAACCAGCAATGAGGCCATAGACAGCTTCGAGCAAGACTTGGGCATTTGCTTGCCAAATGATTATCGGGATTTTTTGCTTGCACAAAATGGTGGAAAACCAGATGCATGCGATTTCGACGTTCCGGGTTCTCGTTTTCCAGTAGCCATGATTAATACATTCTATGGCATATTGGATGACAAGACAGGAAGAGCAGGAAATAGTTTGAACGTTGCCAACCAAGACCTCATGTATCGCCTTCCAAAAGGGTTTATAGCCATTGGGGATAAT
>JAITNI010000278.1 GCA_031290535.1 Zoogloeaceae bacterium | reverse complement strand
CGCTTTTCAAAGCGGGGGCAGGCTCCCGCACTTTAACAGGACAGATTGTAGAAACGTCTGCCCAAGCCGAACCGTTTTCCCCTTCACCTGCTCTAGCCTGCCAGTTTCACCCCATGCGCCGCGAGCAGTTCGCGTGCGTTGCCCCCAAAGATGCGCTCGCGCTCGTTTTCGGTCAGGATGGCGTGCTCGATTTCCTTGATGACCGGCTCCACGCTGGCGGCGGGCGCGTAGTCGGTGCCGAATACGATCCGATCCACGCCGAGTACCCGTACCGCCAGTGTGATGCCCTGTGCGCCGCGTCCCGCCGCGCCGGTATCGAACCAGATCTGGCGGAAATGTTCGCGCACATTGCCGATGCCCAGACGTTCCGCGTTGAGCGCCGCCTGCTCGGCCACCAGCGCGATTGCCCCCGAACCGCCCAGCATGGCAATCTGCACCGTCACATCGGGATAGGGGCGCAGAAAATCGGAAAAAGCGAGGGTGATCGCCGCCGAGGCAAAGCTCCAGCTTGTGTCGAGCGTGCCACGAATGGCGGCGGTATCCTTGTGCTGATGCTGGGGCGGTTGGCCGGGTACTGTTGGATGGGCGTAGCCGGTATGCAGATAGATATGGCTGCGCCGCCGCTGGGCTACCTCGAACAGCGGGCGAAAACGCTCCGCGCCCTCCAGACTGGCGAAACCGTTAACGGGTAACACGCCGCCAATGAAGCCCAGTTCGTCATGGGCGCGTTCCAGTTCGCGCACCGACCAGGCAATATCCGAGGAGGACAGCGTGGCGACTCCGCTGAAGCGCGTCGGATGGCGACGCACCAGCACGGCCAGATCGTCGTTGAACGCCCGCCACAAGGGGGTGCTCTCTGCTGCCGACAATACCGGGTCGAATCCCATCGTGGTCGGCCAGGAAATGAGCTGGTGGCGGACGCCCCAGGTATCAAGATGGGCGATGCGGGCGTCAATGTCGAACCATTGTGAGCCGATCGGGAAGCCTTGCTCCGCGCTGGCTCCAGGGCGTTGCAGGCGCAGTTGCCCATCCGCGCCCGTCGTAAAACGCGGCGGCGTGCTGCGTGCGCTCAACAGTTCGATGGTGCGCGGCGAAAACCAGTGACTGTGCAGGTCAATCAGGCCACGGCGCGGCGAATGGCCGACTGCTTGCGCGGCGGCTTCCTGTGGGGGATGATTCGGATGGCCGAAGGCTTGTTTGCCGCCCAGAAACATGCCCAATACCCCTGTGGCGGAGGCGCGCAGCAACAGGCGACGTTTTGCGGAATAGAGGGAAATGGGGTTTTGCATATACGTCCTTTGTCTAATGATTTGTTTTGCGAGCCGATATAAATCGGTCGCCGGATAAAGCCCGCCATGCCCATTCAGGCATACGACAAGGCGTAAATGGATTCAAGCAGAAATCGCACCAGAAAAACTGTTTTGTTTCATTGAGGAGCAAGGCAAGCCCGCATGAATAGGCGTATCCGCTGTGGCGTCTGCTACCGTGTTGCTCCAGGTTGATTTGCCGTTCAGATTTGGCGTGACGCGCATGTCGATCACCTTCATGTGATACCGCCGCAGGGGAAGCGAAAAACAAACTCTTTCATGTTGCTGTCGCAACACTTTGTTTCTCTTCTGTTGAAAATGCAGCAAAAAAGAATTTGCAAAACCATTTTTATCTTCCGGTTCAATTTGATGCGGGTTTTATGACTTGGAATTTTCTCATTTTTATCAATGACTTGTGTGGTTTTCTTGTGCTTTCTTTCTGGTGTAGCCAAGTCTGGCACACTCGTCGCTAAATAAAGGAGATCGTCCTGTTGCTGGAGTGGGGCGGGCAATTTCAATGATTTTTTAAGGATGTATGTTATGTCCATACTGGTGGAACTGGCTCAAGGGCTGCAATCTTCGGGCTTTGGTACGGCATTGGCCGAGTCGCGCTACGCTTTTCCTGTGATCGAGGGGATCCATCTGATTGGCCTCTCCGTTTCGGTGGGGCTGATTTTTTTCATCGATCTGCGTTTGGTGGGGGTGATTTTTCGCCAGGTTCCGGCGCATACCTTGTTGCGTAGCCTGTTGCCCATTGTGTTGTGGGGGTTCACCGTTATTTTTCTGACGGGGGTGCTGCTGTTCATCTCCGAGGCGGACACGATCATTGTCAATCCCGCCTTTCCGGTGAAGCTGGTGCTCCTTTTTCTCGGCGGGTTGAATGCCCTGTATTTTGAATTCAAGCTCTCGCGCGAGCCGGAGTTCCAGAAAAATACGGCGGCCATCCTGCCGGCGAAGGCGCGCTATTCCGGTCTGGCTTCCCTTGTCTTGTGGACGCTGGTCATCATCGCCGGACGCCTGCTCGCCTACCTTTGACCTTTCGGGAGAAATCACATGTCTACTACCGTCGAATTGCTGACCGCGCTGCAAAACAGTTTTCTGGGGCGGGCGATTGGCCAGTCCAATCATCTGGTGGGCGCTGGCTCGCAGGTTTTTCACATTCTGGGCTTTGTTTTTTTGCTGGCCTCCGTCATCTTCATCAACCTGCGCCTCCTGAAACTGGTGCTGCCCGGAGTCCCCTTGCCGCAGCTTGCGAAAGAACCCTTGCGCCTGCTTTGGGGCGGCTTCATTTTCGCTTCCGTGAGCGGAGCGCTGATGTTCATTTCCGCGCCCACGCTGTATTACGCCAATCCGGGCTTTATCGCCAAGGAGTGGTTTTATGTCGCGGCCATTGTGTTCCAGGTGGCGGTTTATCAGCGGGTGCTGAAAACTGAAAATCCGGGCAAGCCTTTGGTTTGGCTCAGCGTCATCCTCTCTTTCTTCCTCTGGTTCGGCGTCGGCATGGCCGGAAGAGCCATTGGTTACGTGTAAGGATGGCCTCATGAAACTTCGCTTTTTTGCGTTGGGGTTGCTGTCGCTGTTGATGTTGGCCGCATGTCATGATGAAAGTGGAGAAAAGGCAGCGACAAATGAATCGCAGGCAGCGCCGCCGCCCGCGTTCGATGTGAGTGCCGTTTCCTTGCAGGACATCATGGTGTCGGAGGTCGATCTGGCTGCGGATGAGCTTTGGGACTCCGTCAGCGAGGAATGGGACAAGGATGGCTATCGCAAGAATCACCCGGTTACAGATGAGGACTGGCAGAAACTTCGTCATTATGCGGTGATTTTGCTGGAATCCTCCAATTCGCTCCTGATTCCCGGACGTCCGGTTGCCGTGCCGGGCAAACAGTTGGAAGACGCTGATGTGGCGGGTGTGCTGGGCGTAGAAGGGGTTGAGAAAGTCCTGCGGGAAAACCGGGCAGGTTTTGACGCTTTTGCCCTCACGTTGCACGAAGTCGCCAAGGACATTCTGGTCGCTGTGGATGCCAAAAATACAGAAGCGCTGGTGGAAACAGGCGCACGTCTGGACGCCGTGTGCGAAAGCTGTCATTTGCAATACTGGTATCCCGATGCCCAAAAACCGCCATCCAA
>JAITNI010000268.1 GCA_031290535.1 Zoogloeaceae bacterium | reverse complement strand
CTTCGCTGATGAATTCGTACTCGTTGTTCATCAGCCATTGCAGATAATCCGCGAAACTGTCGGCGATGACCTGATAGCCATCCGGGTCATGGACAAAGCGGACAATTTGCCCGACCTTGCCGTCTTCCCTGGGGTTGAAATCAACGAACAATTGCGAACTGCCGCCATTATTCATGCAATCCGAGAAATGCAGACGTTGGCCGATGGGCAAATCCGGGTCGATGCGCGGGTCAAATTCGATTTCTTCCAGATGCACCGTATAAATATTGCGAATGCTGGTTTGTTTTGCCACACCCGCCAGAATTTGCGCGGTAGAGAGCAGGTGATAGGGATACTCGAACAGATCAGAACCCAGAATAAGCAGCCATATTTTTTCGCCCTGCCATTCCCGCCCATAGGTGCCGTCGATTGCTCGCAGCAATACGAGAAGGGCGTCCGGGCAGTCGGGATAGGCAGCCTTGAGTCTTGCCAGATCGTCCGCAGACGCGCCGGGCAGCCGTTCCAGATTGGCGAGGATTTCCTCAATGTTGTCTTCCTCAAGCGTGGTTTCAAAACCGTCCGCCCGGATTTGCCGGAGTTTGGCCTTCAGGCCGTTCAGATAAGCGTCGATGAGTTCCATTGCCGATTCCATGTTGCGTCAAGGGAAACGCAGCATTTTACGCTGTTCTGATATGTTGAGGTCTACCGACAGGGCACAGGGCAGGGCAATCGCATGAAGGATTTTTCCTTGCCTCTTTGCCCGCCATTGGCCGCGATTCATGCGCTTGCCGGGGTGCCAGTTGCGGAAACTCCGCATTCCCGGCTTTCCCTAGGTATAATGGGCGCTTTGCCGGATGTCGGAACCTGAATGTCTGTCGACCCCAAGACCGAATTGACCCGCCTGTTGCAACAGGCGCTGGTCAGCGTTGCGCCTGAATTTTCGTCCAATGCGGCGGCGATGCCCATTTTGCTGGAACGTCCCCGCGACCCCGCGCATGGGGATTTTGCGACCAATCTCGCCATGCAACTGGCGCGGCTGTTGAAAAAGAATCCCCGCGAACTGGCGGCGCGGCTGGTGGCGGAATTGCCGCTCTCGCCGCTGGTGCAAAAGGCGGAAATCGCCGGAGCCGGGTTCATCAATTTCACGCTGGACGCCAGCGCCCGCGTGAGCGTGGTGGCGGCGACGCTGGCGGCAGGCGCGGCATATGGGCGTCCCGACGCCGCTTTTGCCAGCAGTGCCCCCCAAAAAGTGCTGGTGGAATTTGTCTCCGCCAACCCCACCGGCCCTTTGCATGTCGGGCATGGGCGCGGCGCGGCTTATGGCGCGTCGCTCGCCAGTCTGCTGGCCTTTGCCGGGTGGGACGTCACCCGCGAGTATTACGTCAATGACGCCGGTCGGCAGATGGATATTCTCGCCGTCTCCACCTGGCTGCGTTATCTGGAAGCCTTTGAGATTCAGGTCGGTTTTCCGCCCAATGGCTATCAGGGCGATTACGTGCGCGTCATGGCGGCGCAGTTGCGGGACGCCAGGGGCGAGCGTTACACCCGTCCCGCCGCCGCCGTACTGGACGGCACGCCCGGTCTGCCCGATGCCACGCGCGACGATGCCGCCGCCAAAACGCAGCGCGAACAGCATCTGGACGCGCTGATCGCCAATGGCAAAAAACTGTTGGGCGAGGACTGGAACGCCATTCACCAGCATGTGCTCACCGAGCAGCTCTCTGACGGGCGCGGCGATCTGGAAGAATTCGGCGTTCATTTCGAGGTCTGGTTTTCCGAAAAGGCGCTGTTTGATACCGGCCTCGTGGCGCGCTGCGTCGATCAACTGGAAAAGGCCGGACACCTGTATGTGCAGGATGGCGCGAAGTGGTTCAAATCCACCGCCTTCGGCGACGAAAAAGATCGCGTCGTGCAGCGCGAAAACGGCATCTATACCTATTTTGCCTCCGACATCGCCTATCACCTCAACAAGTACGAGCGCGGCTTTGACCGGCTCATCAACATCTGGGGCGCTGATCACCACGGCTACATTCCACGGGTGAAGGGCGCGATTCAGGCGCTTGGGCTGGAAGAAGCGCGGCTTGACGTGGCGCTGGTGCAGTTTGCGGTGCTCTACAGCAATGGCGAAAAAATTTCCATGACAACACGAGGTGGCAGGTTTGTCACCTTGCGCGACCTGCGTCATGAAGTTGGCAACGACGCCTGCCGCTTTTTCTATGTGCTCCGCAAGGCCGATCAGCATCTGGATTTTGACCTTGATCTGGCCAAAAGCCAGAGCAGTGATAATCCGGTGTATTATATTCAGTACGCGCACGCGCGCATCTGCTCGGTCATGAACCAGTGGGGCGGCGAGGCGGCAGCCTTGCAGGAAGCCGATCTTTCCCGGCTGGAGACGTCCCGCGAACTGGCGCTGACCGGCAAGCTCGCCGCCTTCCCGGAAATCATCGCCACCGCCGCGCAGGAACTCGCGCCGCATCAGGTGGCGTTTTACCTGAAAGACCTGGCCGCCGAATTCCACGCCTGGTATAACGCCGAACGGATGCTGGTCGAGGATGAAGCTCTGAAACTGGCGCGGCTGGCGCTTGCCGCCGCCATCCGTCAGGTGATTTACAATGGTATGGTCATTTTGGGCGTTTCCTGCCCGGAAAATATGTGAGAACTTTCATGAGTCAAACGACAGCCACAAAACACAAAAAATCTTCCCCCGCCCCTTCCGCGACGGCTCCGCGTAAAAAATCGGCGGGCGGCACGCTCGTTGGCATCTTTGTCGGGCTGGTGCTGGGAATGCTTATCGCCACCGGCGTGGTCTGGTACATGAACAAGACGCCCGTGCCGTTCATGGAACGGGTCAAGCCCGCGCCCCTGGGCGGCAATCCCAACCAGCCCCCGGTCAAGCTGCCCGGCAAACCCGGCGACCCGGTACCCCGCGCCG
>JAITNI010000240.1 GCA_031290535.1 Zoogloeaceae bacterium | reverse complement strand
CCAACGGCCACGTCGAAGCCGTGCTGCCCCCGTTTGCCACCGGCGCGTTGCGGGCGCAAGTACAAGGCTACGAAGGTCTGACCCCCTACGTCAAATGGGGCGACGGCCTGATTTTTTACCTCGTGCTGATAATTATCCTGTTTGCAGGCCAGAATCCCCGCGTTTCGGCGTTTTATAGTCATTCCCATAAATAATCAAACGGTTCCAGCAGTTCCTTCTCCCCTTGGGGGAGAAGGTGGCCAAAAGCCGGATGAGGGGCAGCGGTTCCGCTTGGAGGATTCTGAAGAAAACCCGTTCGCCCTGAAGCTCTGTCGTTGGAAATTTCCTGCAAAACAAGGGCTTCGATGGTTCGGCAGCGCTTCACCATGCGCGGAGAACTTCAGCCCGAACGGCTTAAAATTGTTCAGGACTTCCCTCGTAGAAGCGCTTCCACATCCTGAATTGCCCCCCTCATCCATCCCTGCCGGGGCACCTTCTTCCCCGAGGGGAGAAGGAACTGCAAGGAACATCCGGGTCTTTGGGCTGGTTTTTCTCCGCAAGGAGAAGCAACAGGATTTTCGGCTCTGTCTTTTCATCGGAAAGCAGGGCGCATGAAGCGGCAAATGCAGCAGACCTTGAAATCCCGCCGCATCGTCCCTATCTTCCCTTCCATCTTTAACCCCGTTACGGAAAATATCCGCCATGAGTACAACCACCAAGGAAACCCTGGGCTTTCAGGCCGAAGTGAAGCAGCTTTTGCAACTGATGATTCATTCGCTTTACAGCAACAAGGAAATCTTTTTGCGCGAGCTGATTTCCAACGCCTCCGACGCCTGCGACAAGCTGCGTTTTGAGGCGCTCAACAATGCCGCGCTGTACGGTGACGACACGGAACTCTCCATCCGCGTCCGGTTTGACAAGGCCGCTCGCACCGTCACCATTGCCGACAACGGCATCGGCTTGTCCCGCGAGGAGGCGATTGAGCATCTGGGCACCATCGCCAAATCCGGCACCAGGGAGTTTTTCAGCGCCCTCACCGGCGATCAGGCGAAAGACGCGCACCTGATCGGACAGTTTGGCGTTGGCTTTTATTCCTCCTTCATCGTAGCCGACAAGGTGACGGTGGTCTCCCGCCGCGCCGGTCTGCCCGCCGATCAGGCGGTGTGCTGGGAGTCCGGCGGCGAAGGCGATTTTTCCGTGGAAATCACCGCCAAGGCGGAACGCGGCACTGAAGTCACCCTGCACCTGCGCGAGGGAGAAGACGACTTTCTGGATGCCTGGCGGCTGAAATCCATCATCCGCAAATATTCCGATCACATCACGCTCCCCATTTTGATGGCGGGCGAAAAGTGGGATGAGGAGAAAAAGGAACAGGCGCCGAGCGGCGAGGATGAAACCGTCAATCAGGCCAACGCCTTGTGGACGCGGGGCAAGGCCGACATTAGCGAGGCCGAGTATCAGGAATTCTACAAACACGTCGCGCACGATTTCGAGAATCCGCTGACCTGGACGCACGCCAGGGTGGAAGGCAAGCAGGAGTACATCCAGTTGCTCTACATCCCCGCCCGCGCCCCCTTTGACCTCTGGGATCGCAACGCCCGCCACGGCGTCAAGCTGTATGTCAAGCGGGTGTTCATCATGGACGACGCCGAAAAACTGATGCCGCTCTACCTGCGCTTTGTGCGCGGCGTGGTGGATTCCGCCGACCTGCCGCTCAATGTGTCGCGGGAAATCCTGCAAGAGAGCAGGGATATTGAATCCATCCGCAACGGCTGCGCCCGCAAGGTGCTCGCTCTGCTGGAGTCACTCGCCGACAGCGAGGACGCCGCCGGGCAGGCGCAATACACCCAATTCTGGGGCGAATTCGGCAAGGTGCTGAAAGAGGGCGTCGGCGAGGATTTCGCCAACAAGGAGAAAATCGCCGGGCTGCTGCGCTTTGCCTCCACCCACGCCGATACGCCGGAAGAAACCGTCGCGCTCAAAGCCTACATCGGACGCATGAAGGAAGGGCAGGAGAAAATCTACTACGTGACGGCGGAAACCTTCAAGGCGGCGCAAAACAGCCCGCATCTGGAAATCTTCCGCAAAAAGGGCATCGAAGTGCTGCTGCTCTCGGACAAGGTGGATGAATGGGTGGTCGGCAACCTGAGCGAATTCGACGGCAAATCCCTGCAATCGGTCGCCAAGGGCGGGCTGGATCTGGGCAAGCTCGAAGACGCCGCCGAGAAAGAGGAAACCGAAAAAGCCGCCGAGGAATACAAGACACTCATCGAGCGCGTAAAAACCGCGCTCGGAGAACGGGTGAAGGAGGTGCGCGTCACGCATCGGCTGACCGGTTCGCCCTCCTGTCTGGTGAGCGAGGATTTTGACATGTCCGGCAATCTGGCGCGGATGCTGAAAGCCGCAGGCCAGAACGCGCCGGACGTGAAACCCATTCTGGAAATCAACCCCCAGCACCCCGCCGTGCAGCGCCTGAAAACCGAGGAAACCCGCTTCGACGACTGGGCCGCCCTCCTCTTTGAACAGGCCGTTCTGGCCGAAGGCGGCCAACTGGAAGACCCGGCGGGGTTTGTCAAACGCATCAATGATCTGATGCTGGCGCTGTCCGCCAGTGGCCAATAAAAAGCCCCCGGAAGCAACAGAGGAAGGGGCGGCGCGGCTCACCGGCCTGCCGCCCCTCTTTGACGCCCAAGGCACGCTGCTCATTCTGGGCAGCTTCCCCTCCCCCGCCTCCCTGCGCGCCCAGCAATACTACGGGCATCAGCAAAACCAGTTCTGGAAACTGCTGGGCGCGATTCTGGACGAACCGCTGGCCGAATGGCCCTATGCCCTGCGCACCGAACGGCTGCGGACGCATCGCATCGGCATCTGGGACGTCTACCAGACCTGCATCCGCCCCGGCGCGCTGGATGCCGACATCCGCGCCGGAAAAGCCAATGATTTCAAATGGTTATTGCAAAACATGCCCGCCTTGCGCCGCCTCTGCTTCAACGGCCAGACCGCCGCCCGCTTTGCGCCACAACTCCTGCAACGGGCAGCGGAAACCGGACGCACCCTCGAAATCCATTCCCTCCCCTCCTCCAGCCCCGCCTACACCCTCCCCTTCGCCGCCAAACTGGAACGCTGGCAGGCAGCGATACGGCCCCTGCCTGCATAAAAAACAATCTCCCACGCGCTTGTCGTAAATTTTCATCCCTTATGGGGACGTTCCGCTTGTCCCTGCTGTTGTCACAAACGCAACCGCCGCACCCCTCCCGGCCTCCCTTTATAGCCGTTCCCATCATTTTCCGTTCATGTGGTGAAACCTGTCTTTTCCGTTCATGGTGAACTTGTCGATTTTCCGTTCATGGTGAGCCTGTCGAACCATGCCCTTCGACAGATCTTCAGGGCGAACGGTAGTGTGTATTTATTTTGGGATTGATCTATACACCCGCGCCAGCCCCAGTTCAATCCCCGCCTGCCCCCTGGGATGCAGGGATTCAAGATAGGTGAGCCAGCCAGAAAGGCGGGCGCGTCATGCCGCCGCAGGCAGTTTTTGCAGCAGGGTCAGAATTTCCACCAGTTTTTCACGCATCTCGCGGCGGTCGACGATCAGGTCAATGGCGCCTTTTTCGAGCAGGAATTCGGAACGCTGAAAGCCTTCCGGCAGGGTTTCGCGCACGGTCTGTTCGATGACGCGGGGGCCAGCAAACCCGATCAGCGCGCCGGGTTCGGCCATCACCACGTCGCCGACGAAAGCGAAGGAGGCGGAAACGCCGCCCATCGTCGGGTCGGTGAGGATGGAAATAAAAGGGATACGCGCCTCGGAAAGCCGGGTCAGTGCCGCCGTGGTTTTTGCCATCTGCATCAGTGAAAACAGCCCTTCCTGCATCCGCGCCCCGCCAGAAGCGGTGATGCAGAGAAAGGGAATCCCCTCTTCCAGCGCCACCCGCACCCCGCGCACAAAACGTTCGCCGAGCACGGAACCCATTGAGCCGCCCATGAAATCGAAGGCAAAACAGGCCACCACCACCGGCAGTCCCTTGATGCCGCCCTGCATCACCACCAGCGCGTCCGACTCGCCGGAACTCTCCTGCGCCTCTTTCAGACGCGCCGGGTAGGTCTTACTGTCTTTGAACTTGAGGCTGTCGGTCGGCAGCACCTCCAGACCGATTTCCTGCCGACCTTCCGCGTCCAGCAACATCTCCAGTCGCTGCCGCGCCTTGAGGCGATGATGATGACCGCATTTTGGACAAACCTGAAGATTCGTTTCCAGATCAGTGACATAAAGCACCGCCTCGCAGGCCGGACATTTGCTCCACAACCCTTCCGGCAGGCTGGCGCGATGCGCGACGCCGCTCTCGCGCTTGATCTTGGGGGGGAGGAGTTTGTTCAGCCAGCTCATGTCATCGGGTTCCTTGGTTTCGTCTGAAGGGTCTGGATAAGACGCGCAGACGAACAGTCAAGGGCGGGATTTTAACACCATACGGGAA
>JAITNI010000226.1 GCA_031290535.1 Zoogloeaceae bacterium | reverse complement strand
GATCGCAGTGTATAGATCGGCATCGGCATCATGATGAAATGCCAGTTCACTATTCTGGACAGTCCATTTTTCCCGCACGGATAGCAGATCAATGACATGCCCGGCTTCATTGAGCATCTTTCGCTCCAGCGCCCAGATTTTTATCCGTGCCTCATTCCCGCCATTACGCTGACTTTTTTGAAAACCCTCCAGCATGTCGTCACGGTCTTTCTGCGACAGGTTGGCTTGTCGAATGCGCTGTTCCATACTACGGATGAGTTCGTTGCCCTCTTTTTCGACGGTGTCGAGCGCGGTCTGTGCACGAGCGAGGATAACCCGGCTTTGCGCCATGTCGGCGTCCGCAGCCAGTCGTTCCGCGTCAAGGAGGGACATAAAGCCAATGTCTTTCATCGTTTGACGGTATCTGTTCGTAATCGCTACATTTTCCGCGAGAGCTTCCCTCATGACCCGCTCCATTTCACCAAAGCGCCCCTGGGCAACGGGCTGGATGGCGGGAACGGCGAGCGGTCGCAAATCATCCGCCTGCGCGGCTTCTTGCAGGCTGTGGACGTCTTGCCGCAAGGTATCCACGGCATTTTGCTGCGCCAAATCGGGTCCCTGCTGGCGATAAGTCACGCCGACAACAAGCGCAATCAGGGCAAGAATGAAAACGCGCCGCACGCGAAATACAGATGAGAGCCATGAGAACACAAGAGCCTCCTGTGATAGTTTGAATTACCCCGGCCTAAAGGCAGGGGGCGGGGATTTCTCGACATTTAATGTCCCTCAGCGCATCGTCTACTTTGACGCGCCCTTGTTCCGAGAGATTGTCCATGCGCTGCTGGATACTGTCAATTTTTTCAAAGATCGCAGTGTATAGATCGGCATCGGCATCATGATGAAATGCCAGTTCACTATTCTGGACAGTCCATTTTTCCCGCACGGACAGCAGATCAATGAGATGTTTATATTCACTGAACATTTCCCGATACAGCGCAACAACTGTTTTGCCTGTATTGTTGCGTCGTCCTTCGTTAAAATCTTTCAGTACCCTGGCGCGCACGCCTTCCGATACAGGCATTTGGCGGATGCGTTGTTCCATATTGCGAAGCGTATCCTCGATTTCCCGTTCAACGATGTCAAGCGCAGCCTCGCTACGCTGGATGATGGCTTTGCTTTGCGCCATATCGGTATCCGCTTCCAGTCGCGCCAAGTCAAATAAGGTTGTCCAGCCTGCGGCATCGAGTGCCTGCTCGTATTGGTTCCAGATACGTGTGCTACGTTCGATAGCCGCTTTGGACACATGATCCACCTGAAGCTGGGCAGATTTTACTTTGGCATCAAATTGGGCACGCCGGGATGTCCATTCGCCAAAGAAAAAAATCAGTGGAAACACCACAACAATCGCCAGGAGCATACCGCGTGCGCCCCGCTTCATCCATGGCTTGTTCATGTCATTTTCTCTGAAAACCCATTGTCCAGATTCAAAAGTGGCAGGCAGGGGATGTTGTTCCCTGCCTGCCCTTTCTTTTAATTCAGCACCGGATAATCCGTATACCCCTCCGCCCCGCCGCCGTAAAACAGTTCAAACCGTGGCGCGTTCAATCCGGCGTTTTGTTTCAGGCGGGCGACCAGATCGGGGTTGGCGATGAAGGGCACGCCGAAGCCGACCGCATCGGCGTAGGTGGCGAGCGCCTGGGTCGCGGTGTCGAGGGTCAGCCCCTGATTGGCGACGAAAACGCCGCCGAAGGCCGCTTTGAGGGCCGGCCCCAACAGGCCGTCGCCTTGGCCTTCGCGGGCGAAGATGAAGGCGATCTTGCGCTTGCCGAGTTCGCGGGCGACGTAGCCGAAGGTGGCGGCGGGGTTGCTGTCGCTCATGTCGTGCGCATCGCAGCGCGGCGCGAGGTGCACGCCGACCCGACCCGCGCCCAGAACATCAATGGCGGCATCGGTCACTTCGAGCAGCAGGCGGGCGCGGTTTTCGATGGGGCCGCCGTAGGCGTCGGTACGCTTGTTGACGCCATCTTGCAGGAACTGGTCGATCAGGTAGCCATTGGCGGCATGGATTTCGACGCCATCAAAACCCGCCGCTTTGGCGTTGACCGCGCCCTGACGGAAGGCGGCGACGATGGCGGGGATTTCCGCCGTTTCCAGCGCGCGCGGGGTCACAAAGGGTTTTTCGGGTCGCAGCAGGCTGACGTGGCCTTTGGCGGCGATGGCGCTGGGGCCAACGGGCAGTTCGCCGTCGAGATAGACGGGGTCGGAGATGCGTCCGACATGCCAGAGCTGGGCAAAGATGCGTCCGCCCGCCTGATGCACGGCGTCGGTGACGTTTTTCCAGCCCGCGACCTGGGCCGCGTTCCAGATGCCCGGCACATCGGGATAGCCGATGCTTTTCGGGCTGACCGGCACGCCTTCGGTCAGGATCAGCCCGGCGCTGGCGCGCTGGACGTAATATTCCGCCGTCAAGGCGGTGGGCACGCCGCCCGCGCCCGCGCGGCAGCGGGTGAGCGGCGCCATGATGACGCGGTTGGGCAGGGTGAGGCCGCCGAGTTGCAGGGGGTTGAAGAGGGTAGGCATGAAGAGGTCTCTGGGCAAGGATGGATGGGAGAGGGGGGTTGAGGTATCGCCGCCCCATGATAATTCATTGACTGTTCCGGCCAAGCTGCACACGCAAACCTGCTCTGTACAGCAACGGACGGATTTCTTCGGCAGAAAGTCCGGTGTCATTCATAACCTCGTCGACCGGACGTCCCCATAGCCAGACCGGCATCATGCTGTCCGGCTACGGGTTTTGCGATGTGCGGGCTACCCTCAAAAATTGGGCTTCGTTGCTTGCGAATCCCGCATAAACTGGATCACGGCATTTTGCCATGCGGGGTCTTCCAGTCTCATGCTGGTACTGCCAAGTCCCAATGATGCCTGATCTGGATCAGCGCAACCTATACCCGGATTGTTGTGTGGTTTTTCGCACCACGCCAAGGAGAGCTGATTAGGAATGTCGGGCATGTCATTGGATGGAACCCCATATTTGGCCCGTGCCGCTTTCGCCATATCGGCCACGTTTTGTGGCGTCCACGGTATTTCATAAATGACCAGGCTTACAGCCAATGGGCGAGCCTTGTCGACAGGCACCCTGACTTGGAAATGTACGCTCAGGCTGACCCCATCTTTTTT
>JAITNI010000190.1 GCA_031290535.1 Zoogloeaceae bacterium | reverse complement strand
CACGGAAGAAGTCTGATAAATCCCGCCATTGGCCGCCCGCTCCGGCTCCTGATACACAGGCCGCGCCGTCATCGGCTGATGCACACTGGTCGGCGGCGTAGACGCGCACCCCGCCAGCACCGCCCCGGCCAGCCCCAGAAAAATCCATGTCTTCATCGCCATTTCGTCCTGAAAAAATCATCAAGCGGTGAGATAAAAGCAACATGCGTGCCAAAAACAAAATGATCGGCAGGGTCATGGATTCCCTGCCGCCAAAGCCCTCTTCAGGGAGCGGCTCACTTGCACAAGGCCAAACGGTTCCAGAGGGAGCTTCCCCCCTGATCAGGCCGAAGGCGAGAGGACAGCCGAAGGCTGGTCAGGGGAGGATAATTTGCTGCGCTTCGCGCAGGCAGACTGTTGGAAAACCCCCGGTTTTTGGCAATTTCGCCTCACAACACCCTCGCAACATGTTGATTTAATTATGAATACCAAACGCATTTCAGGTTTGTCAGCAATCTGGCTGCGCTTCGCGCATGATTGGGGCGTTCATGCGATTGCCCTGCCCCCGTTTGATTCCGGGCGGGGGTTCAACCCGGAGTTCGTTTTACGAGGGAATCACAGCGGCTTTCACTTCCCCGCCAGATACACGCCATCATCAAACGTCGCTACCCAGCCGGGGCGGTAGACCAGCATCAGGGTGAGCGCCATGCCGGACAGCCAGGCTTCGGCAAAGCCGAGTAACAGGTAGTAGGGCAGATATTCATCCCACAGGTAAGACCAGGCATACGCGCCATCCACGCCATACAGCAGCGCCGAGGCGAGGCCGACGCCGATCACCACCAGCGCCGCGCCAAAAAAACCTTTCAGGAATACGAAAATAAAAAAGTGGCGCGGCAAAAAATGATCGACGGCCTTGTGAATCAGTGTGCCCAGCACCACGCCGACGCCAATCGTCATCAGGGCGTTCAGGGCAAAACTTTGCCAAGGGAGTGTGCCGTTGAGCGCCAGCGCCAGCAGCACCAGATTCAGACCCACAAACGCCAGCGCCGGCTCAAAGGCGAGCGTCAGCAGCATGATGCCGGTCAGATGCAAATCCAGACCGGGGCGAACGCCCGCCTTCATGCTCCAGAGCAGCATCAACACGACAATCATGCCCAGCCAGACATTGAAAAAACGCCCGCCTTCCGCCTTGAAGCGCGACCAGGGCGCGCGCCAGAGCGTCCAGACCATCAGCCGGCAACCAGAGCGCCCAGGCCAGCCAGTACCAGAATTCGCGCACCAGCAGGGGATAGGGCAGGTTCATGGAAGCGGCTCCGCTGGCGCGCTAATCCCGGCAGCCGCCAGATTGAGCGCCAGAGCGCGTGGTACGCCAGTCCAGCAGGCTTTGCGCCAGCGCATCCGCCGCCGCCGCCAGCGCCGCAACGCCGCCCTGGGCGTCTGGCGTTGGCGCGGCGGCTTCCAGCGTCAGCAGGCGTTCATCCACGTTTTTGCCGCCGCGCCGCAGCACGGCTCGCGCCGTGAGGACGCCCCGACTTTCCTGAGGGCTGACAAACACCTGCTCAAAGCGGCGCAGTTCCAGTTGCAGGACACATTGATCCGGGATTGTGGCCGTCTGCCAGTACAGAAGGTCTTCCAGCCGTCGCCGCAGGATGTCGGCGGGCGGGGCGACCCAGCGGGACTGGGCATAGGCCATCACCTGCGCCGGATCCGCATAGGCCAGCCGGTAGCGCATGGCGGACATTTCCAGTTCCCCCCCGGCTTCCACCTGAAATCGCCAGGGACGCGCCGTCAGCGGCATGGGTGCGGATGACCCAAGGTCGAAATTCTGGCTGTTTTGAGACGCCTGCCGCGTCGCAAACGGGGCGCAGGCCGTCAGCATCAGCAGCGCGCCCCCCAGGCAGACGGCGGGCCAGATTCTTTTTTGCATGGTGCTCACTCCTTGTCCTGGGCGGCGGCAGACGGCGGCGAAAACCCGCTTTCGCCCGGCCCCGGCGCCACGGACGGCGCGCCGAACACCAGACTTTGCGGCGCGTCTTCCAACTGGCGCAACACCCGGTTCAACTGCCGGGAAGCAGCAGTCAGTTCCTCGGCCATGTGGTTGATGCGCGGCGCCAGAGTACCGACGCCGCCCTCCGGCCCGGATTCGCTCAACAGGCCCTCCACACGGCGACTGACGCCCTGCAAGTCCGCCATCAGTTGATGCGTTTCCTGCATCAGCGGGCCAGCCTTCTGGATGGCGCTGGACAGCCCCGCCACATTGGCGTCCGACAGCAGGCTTTGCATTTGCGCCAGGGTCGCGTTCATGCGGCCAGTGGATTCTTCCAGATTGGCCAGCGTCTTGCCCAGATGGCGGCGATTGTTGTCATCCAGCAGCGCATTGGCGTTTTTCAGAAAACGCTGCGCTTCCACCAGCATGATGGGAAGCGCGTCTTCGATGTGATCGAACAGGGAAGGCTGCATGGCGATGCGCGGCAGTTTTTCCGACAGGGGCTGCCGGTCGGAGCCGTCATCTTCCAGAAGCACATGGGCAATGCCGGTGACGCCCTGATGGGCGAGCTTGGCGGAGGTACTGCGGGTGAGCGGCACCTGCTGCACGACCTCAATCCGAATCAGGATATTGCTCACGTCCTGCGGGTCAAGCTGAATGCCCAGCACCTTGCCGACGCGAATCCCCCGGTAACGCACCTGCGCCTGCGGATTCAGGCCACTCACATTTTGCCGGGTCACGACAATGACCTCGCGCGTTTCTTCCGGCGGCTCCCCGAAAAAATACAGCGCCAGCACCACGGCAGCGCCAAGCAACAGGGTAAACAGTCCGGCAATCAGGGCATGGGCACGGTTTTCCATAGGGTTCCAGAGAACGACGGGGAGGTGAGCAAGAGCGAACAGGACAGGCGCAAATGGTAACACGAGCGCTTTGGGGGCGGGAAGGCGCGACATTTCCACCCCGGCCTGACCGCGCCGCGCCATGCCGCAGAGCGGAGGATTAAGGTATCATCCTGCCATTCTCCCCAAAGGCTTTTCCCATGAACCACCTCTATTATGGCGATAATCTGGACGTGCTGCGCGAAGCTGTGTCAGACGAATCCGTAGACCTGGTCTACCTTGACCCGCCGTTCAACAGCGACCGGGACTACAACATTCTCTTCGCCTCGCCGAAGGGCGAACAGAGTGAAGCACAGATTACCGCGTTCAAGGATTCCTGGCATTGGGGCGCGCAGGCGGAAGCCGAGTTTGACGAAATCGTGCGCGGTCACAACGTGAACGTCGCCGAGATGATTCAGTCCATGCGCCGCTTTCTGGGCGAAAACGACATGATGGCCTATCTTGTCATGATGGCGAATCGTCTGCTGGAATTGCACCGGGTACTGAAGCCGACCGGGAGCCTCTATCTGCACTGCGACCCGACCGCATCACATTATTTGAAAATTGTGCTGGATGCGGTGTTTGGCGGTAACTTTCGCAATGAAATCATCTGGAAAAGGACAGGAGCGCACAGTAGTGCAAAACGATTTGGCCCCATTCACGATACCCTTTTCTTTTTTTCAAAAGCAGAAGACTATCTCTGGACTTCTCCTAAAACACCTCATTCCGGGGATTACGTAGAAAAGCATTTCACGCAGATAGACGAGGATGGAAGGCATTTTCAACCCATCACCCTCACTGGTTCAGGGGTTCGCAATGGCGAGAGCGGCAAGGCATGGCGACATGTCAATCCGACCAATGTGAAGCGGCATTGGGCGGTTCCAGGAAATGTCATGGAACGCTATCAGTTAACAGGAAAAACAGTGCAGGAACGTTTGGATGCTCTGGATGCAGCAGGCTTGATTTTTTGGCCGAAAAGCGAAGAAGGAACACCCCGGCTCAAGTGGTATGCCGATGAACTTGAAGGCATGTCAATTCCCGATGTCTGGACAGACATCCCCCCGATCGGGGCAAAATCCGCCGAGCGTCTTGGCTATCCCACCCAAAAGCCGCTGGCCCTGCTGGAGCGCATCATCAAGGCTTCCAGCAACGAGGGCGACGTCATTCTCGACCCGTTCTGCGGCTGCGGTACTGCCGTACATGCGGCGCAAAAGCTGAAACGGCAGTGGGTCGGTATTGACATTACCCACCTTGCCATCAGCCTGATCGAAAAACGCCTGAAAGACGCTTTTCCGGGTATTGGTTTTGAAATTCATGGCACGCCCAGGGATTTTTCCGGCGCGCGCGATCTGGCCTTGCGCGACAAATATCAGTTCCAGTGGTGGGCTTGCTCGCTGGTCGGCGCGCAACCCTGGCAGGGGAAGAAAAAAGGCGCAGACGGCGGCATCGATGGCGTCATCTATTTTCAGGATGATAAAGCCACGCACAAGAAAATCGTGGTCTCCGTCAAGGGCGGCGACCATGTTGATGTTTCGATGATCCGCGACCTCGCCCACGTCATTGAGCGCGAAAAGGCGGAAATCGGCCTGTTCGTCACCCTCGCCAAACCCACAAAACCCATGCAAACCGAAGCCGTCGCCGCTGGCTTTTATCGCAATCCGCAGGGAAAAAATTACCCGAAGCTCCAGATTTTGACCATCGAGGAACTGCTGGAAGGCACGAAAAAACCGGAATACCCCGACCTTTCCGCGGGCGCGGCCACCTTCAAAAAGGCCAAAACGGAAGAACAGCGAGGCGAGCAAAAATCCCTGCTATAAATGTTATAGGCACTCCCGCCCGGTCTCCCGCCCATCCCTCGCCATGACCACACCCAACCTTCCTTTCTCTAGTCCGCCACCCGATTCCGGGACAAACGCCCCCAAACTTTTCGACTCCGCCGAGCAAAAGCGCACGACCTACATGAATCTGCTCTTCGCCAACACGCCGGAGAGCATTCTGATCTTCGACCGCGCCGGACGGCTGGCGCGGTGTACGGATGCGTTTTTGCGGATGATTGAGGTCGCTTCGTTTGCCGAAATCGAGGGGATGGAATTCACTCAGTTGTATCGGCGTTTCGGCAGCGAAGCCTTTGTCCGCGAGGCGGCGGCGCGATTCAAGAGCATCGAGCAGGGGAAAAAGACGCTGGCGACCAATGTCAGCCTCCGTTTTCCGGCGCAAAAGGGCGAAGATCGGCTGTATGTCATCCACGCCGCGCCGATGCTCGATGAATCGGGCACGCTGGATGGCGTGCTGGTGCAGTTTCACGACAGCACCGAGCGGGCGCGGGCAGAGGCCGATGAGCGCACCCGCGCCATGCTGGATGCCACGCCGCTGGGCGCGTCGCTGTGGAGCGCGGCCATCGAACCGCTGGATTGCAATAAAGAAACGCTCAAAATGTTCGCGGTCGCTTCGGTCGAGGAATTTCAACGCAATATTTTGCAGTTGATGCCCCCCATCCAGCCCACGGGCGAGACGAGCGGCACGACGTTTTACGGGCTGATTCGCCAGACCCTTCAAAGCGGTTATGAGGAACGCGAATGGATGGCGCAGACCATTCACGGCGATCCGCTGCCCATCGATCTGATTTTCGCCCGCATCGAGTGGGGCGAGCAATACGGCGTCGTCTGCTTTGCCCGTGATTTGCGGGCGCTGCTGGCAAGTCAGGCGGAGATGCGCGAGGCCGACGAGCGTACCCATGTCATGCTGGACGCCACGCCTCTGGCCTGTTCCTTCTGGGATGAAAACCTGAAGCTGATCGACTGCAATCAGGGTTGCGTGGTGCTGTTCGGGCTTTCCTCCAAGGCGGAATACATGCGCCGCTTTTACGAGTTGTCGCCAGAGTTTCAGCCCAATGGCGACAACAGCCACACCACGGCGCTCAAAAACAACCGCGAAGTTTATGCCTCTGGCGAGCAGCGGCGCTTTGAATGGATCCACTGGAATCCCGACCTCAAAAAGCCTTTTCGCACCGAGGTCACGCTGGTACGGGTGCGCTGGAAAAATGATTACCGGGTGGTCAATTACGTGCGCGACCTGAGCGACATTGAAGCCAGCGAAGCCCGGCGGCACGAAGCGGAAGCCCACTCCCGCGAGCTGGAAGTGCAAACCCGCGCCGCCAAGGTGGCCTCCGAAGCCAAGAGCAACTTTCTGGCAGCGATGAGCCACGAAATCCGCACCCCGATGAACGCCATCATCGGCATGAGCGAACTGCTCCGCACCTACAATCTCGACACCACGCAGCAGGAATTCATCACTGACATTCGCAAGATGTCGCAATCTCTTTTGCATATCATCAACGGCATTCTGGATTTTTCCAAGATCGAGGCGGGCAAGCTGGAACTCTCCCCGGTGCATTTCAATCTGCCGGAATTGTTCGACAACATCTGCTCCATCAACCGCTTCACGGCGGAATCCAAGCGCCTTGCCTTCCGCGCAACACTTGCGCCGGAGTTGCCCGGCGTGCTCTACGGTGATGATGTGCGGATTCGCCAGATCGTCACCAATCTGTTGAGCAACGCCATCAAATACACCCGTCAGGGCGGGATAACGTTTCGCGCCGCCCAGGTGTTGCGCGAGGGTCGGGAGTGGCTGGTGTTTACTGTTATCGATACTGGCATCGGCATCAAAAGCGAAAATTTCAAAAAACTCTACGACGCCTTCGAGCAGTTTGACGGCGTGATGAACCGCGAGCAGGTCGGCACGGGTCTGGGGCTGGCGATCACGCAGAGCCTCGTCGCCCTGATGCACGGCCACATCGAAATGCAGAGCGAATACGGGCGGGGTTCCACCTTCACGGTTTTCCTGCCGCTCGTCGCGGGCGACCCTGAGGCGCTTCAGTCCGCCGCCGCGCCGACGCAGCCCTTCGTGGCGAACGACGCCCGTGTGCTGGTGGTCGATGATAACCAGATCAACCTCAAGGTCGCACTCGCCTACCTCGCCCGTTACGGCATCGCCGCCGACACCGCGCAAAGCGGTGCTGAGGCGCTGGAAAAAATACGCCAGAACGCCTACGACCTCGTCTTCATGGATCAGATGATGCCGGAAATGGACGGTCTGGAAGCCACCCGCCGCATCCGGGCAATGGAAGGCGAACAAGACCGGGACCTTCCCATCATCGCGCTTTCCGCCAACGCCGTGCGTGGCGCGGACAGGATTTTTCTGGACGCGGGCATGAACGATTTTCTGCCCAAGCCGATACAGACGCACGAACTGGAACGGGTGTTGCGGCAGTGGTTGCCGGAGGGGAAAGTAGCAGAGAGCGAACCGACAACCCCTCTCCCTCTCCCTCTTTCGCAAGCGGGCGAGGGTACAACCCCCATCCAAGAAGAAACCCTCAACCGCTCCCTCGGCCTGAAAAACACTGGCGGCGATGCCTCTTTCTACGTGCAACTCCGGCAAGATTTTTGTCAAGACCACGGCGCGGACATGAAAAAACTCACTGCCGCGCTCGAAACAAAAGACCATCCCACCGCCCACCGCCTCGCCCACACCCTGAAAAGCGCGGCGGCGCTCCTCGGCGCAATGCCTCTCAGCCGATCGGCGGCAGCGCTGGAAGCCGAACTCAAACCCGAAAATCCCGCCTGGAACGCCGACACTCTCGCCAGACTCCAAACCGATTTTGAACGGACGATGGCTGAATTGACTCAAGCTCCCTCCCCTGAGCTTTTCCCCCCTGACAAGGGAGGCGCAGGGGTGATTGAAGAGGGGTTTGCGGAGGTTGAGCAAGGAATTACTGTTGTTCCTGACGGACCCCTCTCAAACCCCCCTCAGTCCCCCCTTATCAG
>JAITNI010000168.1 GCA_031290535.1 Zoogloeaceae bacterium | reverse complement strand
GAACTGCCGGAAACTATATCAGTTCAAAAATGAACTGTCAAGCGGAAAGGGGAAAAAATGAACTTACGCGATTACATCGACAGCGCGACACAAAAGGTAGGCAGTCAAGTAGCTCTTGCAGATAAAGTAGGTCAAACGCCCGCAAACCTTAGAGGCGCAAGGGGAAACGTGCGCGGCATACCGGTTGACGCCTGCATCAAGCTGGCGCGAATCCTTGACGTCGACCCGCTGGAAGTGATTGCCGCCTCGGAACTGGCGACAGAGAAGAAGCCCGAAAAACGGCTTTTTTGGGAAGGTTTTATGCACGGCGCTAAAGCCGCTTGCATGTTAATGGGATTGGCACTTGTCACTATGATAATGACAGCCCCCCCCGCGAACGCCCAAAACTCAAGCGTTTACAATGCTTTGAGGGCATACCAATTGCATCAGGTTGGACAGTCTAGAAATTATGCGAACTACGCGATGCATCCTAGCCAAGATACTGGCCAGACTCAAGAACCTACTTTCTGACCATCAAACGACGCCCTGCCACTTTCATCAAGTTCGCGCCACACTGATTCTCAGCGAATCCTCGGTTTGAACGGTTTGCTTACGGGCTTGCCTGTGGTAGCGCCTTTGGATTTTAGGTAATCGGCGGCGTGGTCGTTGCTGGTTTTGATGGCCCAGTCGAAGGCGGTTTCGTTGTTTTCGGTTTTCCGGTTGAGGTCGGCGCCAGCTTCGACCAGCGTTTGCAGGATGTCTACAAAACCGCCCCGGGCGGCGACAATCAGGGCGGTCATGCCGTTTTCGCTGGCGGCGTTGAGGTCTGCGCCTTTTTCGATCAGGAATTGCACTACCGGCAGATGGCCGTTGAAGGCGGCGTAAATCAGCGGCGTCCAGCCGTCCATGTTGATTTGCGCTCCGGCTTCCACCAGACGTTGCACCACCGGCAACGCGCCCTGATAGGCGGCAATCCGCAGGGCGGAATCGCCATGCAGGTTGCGGGCGTTGATGTTGGCGCGTTGCGAGAGGAACAGTTCCACCAGTTCCTGCTGCCCCTCCCGCACGGCGAGAATCAACAGGGTATTGCCTTCGCTATCCGTGCTGTTGACGTCTACGCCCCGCTTCAAAAGTGAGATCACCTCGCTTTTGTCACCCAGTTTGACAGCGGACATCATGTCGTCGTAAGCGGCGGCGAAGGTCAGGCAAGGCGCGCAGGCCAGCAGCAGCGCGATGAGTTTTTTGATGCGGAGAATCATGGCAACAACGCCTTCCGGGTCTGGGGAAAAAGGGAAAAAAAGTTTTCGGTGGTCGCAGCGGCAATGGCGGCAAAATCCAGATCGCGCAGGCGGGCGATTTCTTCCGCGACGTAGCAGACATAGGCGGGCTGGTTCAGTTTGCCGCGAAAAGGCGTGGGCGCCAGATAGGGCGCGTCGGTTTCAACCAGAATGCGGTTTAACGGCACCTGTCGGGCGACTTCCTTGATTGCTGTGGCGTTTTTGAAGGTGACGATGCCCGAAAAGGACAAATAAAATCCCAAATCCAGCGCCTGCCGGGCCACGTCCATATCCTCGGAAAAACAGTGCAGGATGCCCCCGGCCCGATCTGCCCCCTCCTCCGCCAGAATCGACAGCGTATCCCCGACGGCGGCCCGCGAATGAATCACCAGAGGCTTTTTCAGGGCTACGGCGGCCCGGATGTGGGTGCGAAAACGCTGCCGCTGCCATTCGGGACGGTCTTTGTGCCAGTGGTAATCCAGCCCCGTCTCGCCGATGGCGATTACCCTGGGATGCGCGGCCCAGGTTGCCAGACAGGCTTCATCCGGCTCCTGCGCGTTTTCGTATTCGGGATGCAGGCCGACGCTGGCGAACAGGTGATCGTGCTGTTCCGCCAGCGCCAGCACACGGGGAAAATTTTCCAGATTCACGCCAATACACAGCGCCCCCCGAACCTCGTTTTGTCGCATGGCGGCAAGGATTGCGGGCAAATCCTCGCCCAGTTCGGGAAAATCCAGATGGCAGTGGGAATCAATCAGCATGAAAGCGCGATCAGGGGCAAAACATCAAAGCGTATTGGTGGGCCGGGTGGAACCCAGCGTCCCTGCCAGAATCGTTTCTATTTTGCGGCGAACCACTTTACAGTTTTCATCCGAATTGAAGTGGATGCCGACCCCCTGTGGTCGATTGCCTTGCGCGCCGGGCGGCGTAATCCATGCGATCTTTCCCGCGACAGGAAGTTTGGCGGGGTCGTCCATCAGCGACAGCAACATGAAAACTTCTTCCCCCATCGCATAGTCACGGGTGGTTGGAATAAAAAACCCGCCGTTTTTGAGCTGCGCGATGTACGCCGCGTAAAGGGCGGATTTGGAATTGATATTGAGGGAAAGCACGGCAGGACGTGTGACGGCTGCGGCTTTGCTGACGGGAGCAACTGGACTCATAACAAAAACCTCACTCACTCTGTAAACAGAGCACGATAACCGAAAAAAAACTGTTCGAGAAACAGGCGAATATTCAGGGGATGCTCGCTTTCCCGACGCCATTGCAGCAACTGGCGGTAGAAACGCGCCAGCCGGATGGGCTGGCTCTCCTGCGCCAAAGTCGCTATTTTAGCGCGTTGTTGCAGATAAAAACGAATCGGCATCCCCTGCGCCGCCAAATTCAGGTCGATGAGCCATTTTTGCGCCCAGTCGATGAGTTGCGGCAGGGGATTTTCGCCCTTGACGGCCTTCAGTGTTTTTTCCAGCGCTGCGGCGCTGGCGAGGACTTCCAGGTGCCGACCGCCTGCCAGTGCCCGCACCAGATCCTCCATCCAGAACGCCCCGGATTTTTCCGCCAATTGCTGCGCCAGCCCCGGCGCGCCGCCAGCCAGCGCCAGCCAGTTTTCGGCCTCCACGACGCCCGCGTCGCGCAAAAATTGCGCCGCCAGAGTGGGCTTGGGGACAGGAATGGGCAAGTTTTGGCAACGACTCCGCAAGGTGGGCAAGAGCAACATTGTTTCACTGGAAACCAATAAAAACAATGTACTTGGCGGTGGTTCTTCAAGTATTTTGAGAAGTGCGTTGGCCGCATTCCGGTTCAATTTTTCCGCCGGATGCGCCAGAATGATGCGTAAGCCCTGCCGGTGCGTGCCGACGGCAAAAAAGTCGTCCAGCGCCCGCACCTGGTCAATGGTGATTTCCTGCCCGCTGCGGTTGGATTTGCCTTCCTTACCGCTTTTGTTGCTCCCCCCCTCGCTCCCCTCCTCCCGCTGCCGCAGCGATTCCGGCATCAACAGGCGAAAATCCGGGTGATTGCCCTGCTCAAACCAGCGACAGGCCAGACATTTACCGCAGGCCAGCCCATCTGGCCGGGGCGCTTCGCAGAACAGGCCGGCGGCAAAGGTGGTGGCCAGCGACACCTTGCCCAGACCACGCGGGCCGGAAAAAAGCAGCGCGTGTGGCAGGGTCGCCCGCCACTCCTGCAAGCGCCGCCAACTGGATTCGTGCAGCGGGATGATGTTCATGTGCTTTTCCTGTGCCGCCTACGCGCCCACCCGGCGCAAAATGTCTTCCAGTTGGCGGCGGATTTCTTCCCGTGTTTTTTCGCCATCGATGATCCGAAACCGGTGCGGGTGGTGGTTGGCGCGCTCCAGATAGGCGTGGCGCACACGGTCGTGAAATTGCGCCTGTTCCTGCTCAAAACGGTCGAGATGCCGCCCCGCCAGCGCGATGCGGCGGCGGGCCACTTCGCAGGGAACGTCGAACAGGAGCGTGAGATCGGGCTGGCAATCTTCGTGCGTCCATTGTTCCAGTTGGCTGATCTTGTGGCGGTCAAGCTGGCGTCCGCCGCCCTGATAGGCGTGTGTGGCGTCGGTAAAGCGGTCACAGATCACCCAGTCGCCCCGCGCCCGCGCGGGCTGGATGACCTGCGCCAGATGCTCCCGGCGAGCGGCGAACATCAGGAGGGTTTCCGTCTCCAGATGCATGGATTCCGCCAGCAGCCATTCGCGCAGTTTTTCGCCCAGCGGCGTGCCGCCTGGTTCGCGGGTCGCCGTCACCGCGTGACCCCGCGCCCGCAAAAAATCCGCCAACCAGTCCACATGGCTGCTTTTGCCGGAACCGTCGATGCCTTCCAGGGTAATGAATTTGCCGTTCAAGGGAGCGTCTTCCTTCATGATTTATCGACCGCGCCGCTGATAGCGATTCACGGCCTGATTGTGTTCGGAGAGCGAAGCGGAAAAATGGCTGCTGCCGTCGCCTCGCGCCACAAAATAAAACGCCGGCGTCTCCGCCGGATGCAGAGCCGCCCGCAGGGAAGCCAGTCCCGGCATGGCGATCGGCGTGGGCGGCAGACCGGCGCGCGTATAGGTATTGTAGGGCGTATCCGCTTCCAGATCCGAACGGCGCAGATTGCCGTCAAAATTGACGCCCCGGCCATAGATCACGGTGGGATCGGTTTGCAGGCGCATTCCGACGCGCAGACGGTTGACAAACACCCCCGCCACCAGCGGACGGTCGGCCTCAATGCCGGTTTCCTTTTCCACGATGGAGGCCATAATCAGCGCTTCATGGGCGTTTTTGTAGGGCAGGTTCGCCGCCCGTCCGTCCCACTCCTGCGCCAGATGGTCGCGCATGGCCTGTTCGGCGCGGGCGAGGAGTTCCAGATCGGTGGAATATTTGTCCACCCGGTAGGTATCCGGGAAAAACAGCCCTTCCGGCGACTGACCCACCCGTCCCAGACGCGCCATGATTTCGGCGTCCGACAAGGCCGACGTGACGTGTTCCAGTCCCGGATGCGCGGCAATGCGCGCGCGCCACTGGCGAAACGTCCAGCCCTCGATCAGCTGCGCTTCCACCTGCAACACCTTGCCAGAAACCAGCGTTTCCAGCAGTGTTTGCGGCGTGAGACCCGGCGACAACCCGTAGGTACCCGCCTGAATCGCGCCTGCCTGACCCAAGAGCCGCGCCGCCAGCACCAGTAAATCCGGCTGAATCTGAATGCCCGACTGGTT
>JAITNI010000161.1 GCA_031290535.1 Zoogloeaceae bacterium | reverse complement strand
GCCGCGCAGGCGCGGTTGATGGCGTGGCGGGTGGCAAAATTGTCGCTGCAATCGAGCACCAGATCGGCAGTGGCCACTTCGCGTTCCAGCGCCGCGCCTGCCAGCCGCTCGCTGACGGGAATTACCCGCGTGGCGGGATTGACCGCCGCCAGCGCGACTTGTGCGGACAGGGTTTTGAGTTGTCCAAGGCGATCTTCCGTATGCAGAATCTGGCGTTGCAAATTGGTGGCCTCCACCGTGTCGCCATCCGCCAGCACCAGCGTGCCCACCCCCGCCGAGGCCAGATACAGGGCGGCAGGACAGCCCAGTCCGCCGACGCCGACGATCAGCACACGGCAAGCCAACAGGCGCTCCTGCCCCTCAATCCCGAAGGCGTCGAGCAGGATATGGCGGCTGTAGCGGAGCAGTTGCGGGTCGTCCATGTCAGAAAGGAAGAAAAGTTTGCGGCGCTTTGCGCCGGAAGGGTGAACCGGCGGGTTACGCGGGGATTACTCCACTTCAGCCAGCTTTTTTTTCAGCAGAATTTGGGCGGCTGGTTTTTTGCTGTCCTGATAAAAGCGGAGTGAGTCCGTATCAGTGAAGTTGGCGCTGAGATAATAGTGCTTCAGCAATGCGCCCAGCGGCCATTGATCGGGTTCCAGCGCATAGTTTGCATAGCGCCTGGCGCGTAGTGTGCCGACAGGCAGGGAACGCAGATCGCGCAGCGCTTTTTTGACTTCCCGTAATTGTTCACGTGTTTCAACCTGAAGCTCGGCATCCAGAAAAAACTGCACCACGAGATTTTCTGAGCTGGACAAAGCCGTCTGAACCGGAAATCCACTCGCGCCTGCTTCCTCAATGGCTTTTTCCACTTCGGCCAGCTTTTTTTTCAGCAGAATTTGGGCTGCCGGTTTTTTGCTGTCCTGATAAAAGCGGAGTGAGTCCGTCGCGGTGAAGTTGGCGCTTAAATAATACTGCTTCAGCAATGCGCCCAACGGCCATTGATCGGGTTCCAGCTCATAATCTGCATAGCGTTTGGCGCGTAGTGTACTGACGGGCAGGGAACGCAGGTCATGCAGCGCCTTTTTGACTTCCCGCAATTGTTCGCGTGTTTCGACCTGAAGCTCGGCATCCAGAAAAAACTGCACCACGAGATTTTCTGAGCTGGCCAAAGCCGGCTGAAAAACAAAACACCCTGACAATACGCAGGCGCATATCATCAGGGTGCGGCACACTTGGCGCATGATTACTTTCCAACGCTCTGCATAATCTGTAACCCCTTCAAAAGATTCAGCGCCTGCTGGAATTGCGTGTCGGAGGCGGAGGCGTATTCCAGCGGCAGGGGCAGGTCTTCGTCTTCCCTGGCGTCGGTCTTGCCCTTTTTCTCCTTGCTGGCGCTCTCTTTTTCCTTCGTGGTCTCCTTGTCGCCCGCCTTGCCCGCAGCGGCGTCGCGGTCGTTTTCGAGGTGGCCTTGCAGGTCGGCCTCGCGCAGCATGGCGAACCTTGAGCTTCTGCCGCCTTCTTCCACCACAATGTCCGGCTCAATGCCCTTGGCCTGAATGGAGCGCCCGCTGGGCGTGTAGTAGCGGGCCGTGGTTAGTTTGATCGCGGTGTTGCCGGGCAGGGGCAGGATGGTTTGCACGGAACCCTTGCCAAAGGTCTGCACCCCCATGATGACGGCGCGTTTGTGGTCTTGCAGCGCGCCCGCCACAATTTCGGAGGCGGAGGCGGAACCGCTGTTGACCAGCACCACCATCGGCACTTTTTTCACGGCTTCCGGCAAGCCCTTCAGAGGGTCTTCGCGCACGCCGCGCATGTAATCGGCGGGGGTGGCGCTGTATTCCTGCTTGGTATCCGGGGCGCGGCCATCAATGGAAACCACCTTGGTGCCCGCTGGCAAAAAGGCGGCGGAGACGCCTACCGCGCCATTCAGGAGGCCGCCGGGGTCGTTACGCAAATCCAGCACCAGCCCCTTGAGTTCCCCCTGTTTATAGAGGTCGCCAATGTGCTGCGAGAGGGCGGCGATGGTATTCTCCTGAAACTGGGTGACGCGCACCCAGCCATAGCCCGGCTCAACCAGCTTCGATTTGACGCTCTGCACCTTGATGACTTCGCGTGTCAAAGTGATTTCGATCGGCTGGTTTTCGCCTTTTCTGAGAATGGAGAGGCGAATCGGGGTCTTGGGCTTGCCGCGCATTTTTTTGACGGCTTCGTTCAGGGTCAGCCCTTTGACCAGCGTATCGTCCAGCTTGAAAATCAGGTCGCCGGTCTGGATGCCGGCGCGGTAGGCGGGCGTATCCTCAATGGGGGAGACGACTTTCACCAGCCCCTCTTCCATGCCCACCTCAATGCCCAGCCCGCCGAATTCGCCCTGTGTGCCGACCTGAAGATCCCGGAAGGATTCCGCGTCCAGATAGGAAGAATGCGGGTCAAGATTGGAGAGCATCCCGGAAATGGCGTTGGCGATCATTTTTTTGTCGTCAACCGGCTCCACATAGCCCTGCTTGATGGCGTTGAACACCTCCGCAAAGATACGCAGGTCTTCCACCGGCAGGCCCGCTTTGGCATCCTTCTGGGCGAAGGCGGGAAGCTGGACAGAGAGGAGCACCCCCGCCGCAAAGCTGAGGATGACCAGCACGGTGGTCTTGAGAGGGATATGTTTGAATTTGTTCATTTGAGGGACACCCATTTCATAGGATCAAGGGCTTGGCCTTGATGACGAAGTTCGAAGTATAAACCGGATTCCTGTTCACCACCGCTACTGCCGACCGTGCCGACGGTTTCGCCGCCTGCGACACGCTCGCCAACCTGCCGGAACAGGGCGTGATTGTTGCCATACACCGTCAGATACCCCGCGCCGTGGTCGATAATCAGCAGATTGCCAAAACCGCGCATCCACTCAGCATAAACCACCTGCCCGCTGGCGACGGCCTTGACCTCGCTGCCCTCGGTGGCGCGGATATAAAGCCCCTTCCAGGTACTGCTGCCCTCGCGCGGCGCACCGAAGCGGCCCACGATCTGCCCTCGGGCGGGCAGGCGCAACGCGCCTTTCAGACGGGCAAAGTCGCCGGAAGTCGCCCCCGGCAGATGCCGGTTTTCCGGGCCGCCGGGCAGGGCGGACGCCGCAGCGGACGGGGCGTTGCCAGAGGGCGGGGAAGGCGCGGGCGGCGGCTTTTTGGCCTGTTCCGCCAACAGCCGGGTCAGCCGGTCGATCAGGTTGGCGAGCCGTTTTTCATTGCGTTGCAGTGCGCCGATTTCCTGTTTTTGCGTCTTCACCTGACCCGCGATGCGGTTCAGGACTTTTTGCCGCTCTGTTTTTTGTTGCAGCAGGGTTTCGCGCTCTGCCTGCTGGCGGTTTTCCACCTCGGCGAGTTCTTCGGCGCGGGACTGGGCGTCTGCGGTCAGGGTTTGCTGCTTTTGCAGGGTGGCGCGGATGTCGGCCAGCAATTCGGCGCGGGCGCGGGCGATCATGGCGAGGTAATACAGGTCGCGGGTGAGCTGGTTGGGATTGTCGCCATTCAGCAACAGTTGCAGGGCATTGTCGGGCGCGCCGCGTACATACTGGCGATAGAGGAGTTGTTCCAGTTGCGTCTGCTGGCCGGAGCGCGTCGCTTCCAGACTTTGCGACTGCCGCGCCAGTTCCCGCAAGGTAGCTTGCAGGCGGGTCTGGTCTTTTTTGAGGCCGAACAACTGGCGCTCAACCCCGGAAATCTGGCGTTCCGACTGGCGCAACTGGTCTGCCGCGTCGGCGCGGGATTCTTCACTGGCGGAAAGCTCCTTTTGCAGCGCCTCAATGCGCCCGCGCAATTCGCGCAGGTCTTCCTGTTTGTCGGCAATCTCGCCGGGAGGCGAGGCGGAGGCGGGCGGCGCGGCATGGGCAAGACCCGCAAAAAACGCGCAAAAGAACGCCGCCAGCAAGGAAATCAGCCAGAAGGGAGGGCAAGCGGCGCGGAGAAATTTTGCGGGCACGTAGAACCGGAACGCAACAAGGAAGAATCTATTTTATAATGCCCGACTTATTGTCGGTAAGAACAAATACCGCAAAGCTTAGAGACATTGTCTGGCGCGTGACTTTTTCGAGGAGTTTGTGAAGTGCCCATGGAGTTTATCCAAACCAATATCTGGCTGATTACCATTGCCGTCGTCAGCGGCGTCATGCTGGTCTGGCCCGGCTTCCGGCAGGCGGGTAAACGCCTGAGTCCCACGCTGGCAACGCAACTGATGAACCGGGAAGACGCCGCCGTCATCGACGTGCGCGACGCGCCGGAATACGCCGCCGGACACATCCTGAACGCCCGCAACATCCCCCTGAAAGACCTGCCCACCCGCGCCACCGAACTGGACGCGCTGAAAGAAAAACCCCTCCTCGTGGTCTGCGCTTCCGGCACACGCGCCGGTCAAGCCTGCGCCCGCCTGCAAAAACTGGGGTTTGTACAGCTCAACGCGCTGGACGGCGGCATGAGCGCCTGGGAACGCGCCGGACTGCCCGTA
Organism: Zoogloeaceae bacterium; assembly: GCA_031290535.1. GTDB lineage: Bacteria > Pseudomonadota > Gammaproteobacteria > Burkholderiales > Rhodocyclaceae > Azovibrio. The sequence goes on along the minus strand of JAITNI010000161.1, from coordinate 1,817 downwards.
AAGCGGGGAAACAAGAAGAAATGAGCGTGCCCATCCTGATGTACACCACCGCCCAATGCCCCTTCTGCATTCGCGCCAAACAGCTTTTGAAAGCGCGGGGCGTGGCGGAAATCGAGGAAATCCGCATTGACCTGCAACCCGGACAACAGGCGGTCATGGAAGAAAAAACCCGCCGCCGCACTGTGCCGCAGATTTACATCGGCGACACCTGGGTGGGCGGCTGCGACGAACTGTACGCGCTGGATCGGGCGGGCAAACTCGCGCCGCTCCTGACCCCCTGACTTTTTTAACGCAGCATTTTTTCAACCCCCTCACTCCCACAAGGAACGAAAGCCCCTATGGAACCCAATCAGACCGCCAACAATCCGGCTCCGGCAGCAGCACAAGACCCGCAGCCCAGCTTCGGCATCGAAAAACTGTATGTCAAGGATCTTTCCGTCGAAGTGCCCAACGCGCCGAACATTTTTCTGGAACAGGGCGCGCCGCAGATTGACATTCAACTGACCACGCAGGCCACGCCGCTGGGCGAGGGCGTCTTCAACGTCGTGCTGACCGTCACCGTCACCGCCAAACGGGACGAAAAAACCGTGTTTCTGGTGGAGGTGGGGCAGGCGGGCATTTTCCGCATTGCCCATGTGCCGGAGCAGGAAATCGAGCCGCTGCTGGCCGTCGCCTGTCCCAACATCCTGCAATCCTACGCCCGCGAAGTGATTTCCAGCGCCAGCACGCAAGCCGGTTTTCCGCCGGTGCTGTTGCAGCCCATCAATTTTGAAGCCCTGTACTTCAGCCGTTTGCAGGAACAACGCGCCGCCGCAACCCCGGCTGAGGCGGGCGCGGGCACGGCCACCGTTCAGTAACCCATCCCGCCAGAGGAGGCGTCATGAAGCGTCCCACATTGTCGCGTTGCGTCAAATCCGGCCTGTTCGCGCTGGCCGGACTCGTTCTGGCGGCCAGCGCCAGCGCCATCGAATACCGTTCTGTCGCCACGCCGGTGGCGGTGTTTTACGACACGCCTTCCGCGCAGGGCAAAAAGCTCTTTCTGGTCAAGGAATCCACGCCGCTGGAAGTGCTGGTGAAAGTCGAAGGCTGGACAAAGGTGCGCGACGCGGAAGGCACAATGGCCTGGATTGAAAACAAGGCGCTCTCCACGCGCCGTACCGTCGTGGTGACGGCGACGCGGGCGGATGTGAAAAAAAGCGCCAGCAATGACGCGCCGCTGGTCTTTCAGGCCGAAAAATGGGTCGCGCTGGAACTCGTCGAATCCGGCATGACCGGCTGGGCGAAAGTCAAACACAAAGACGGTGCCAGCGGCTACGTGCGCCTGACGCAGATTTGGGGCCTATGAAGATCACCGTGCTTGCCGCCGGCGCCTGGGGCACGGCATTGGCGCTGGCTTTTGCCGCCCGGCATCGGGTGACGCTCTGGGCGCAGGAGGCCGAGCTTGTCGCCGACATGCAGACCCAGCGGGAAAACCGCCGTTTTCTGCCGGGGTTTGTTTTTCCCGACGCCTTGCGGATTGAAGGCAATCTGGGGGAAGCGCTGACCGGGACAGAACTGATTCTGGTGGCCACGCCGATTGCCGGACTGCGCCCGACGCTCCAAACGCTGGCGGCCCTGCGGGTCAACACGCCGCTCCTCTGGGTCTGCAAAGGGGTTGAGGCGGGTAGTGGCGCGTTGCCGCACCAAATTGCCGCGCACGAACTGCCGAACGCGCCGCAGGGCGTGCTGACCGGCCCCAGCTTCGCGCAGGAAGTCGCGGGCGGCCAGCCCACCGCCATCATCCTCGCCGCCGCAGACAAAGCCTTCGCGCACAAGAT
>JAITNI010000144.1 GCA_031290535.1 Zoogloeaceae bacterium | reverse complement strand
AGAGTTTCCCAAGGGGAAATTTTTATAGGGGGGTTGGGGTTTGTGCAGTCTGAACTGCAAGAAACCCCTCCCTGCCCTCCCCTTGTCAGGGGAGGAATGGTTTGCTGCGCTGCGCGCAGGATGTTTTGGGATGAAATGGATGATCGCGGCGCGGGTCATGGGGTTTTTCCTTCCTCGACAAACAGGCGTTCCTGCTCGCGGACAGCAAAGCGCGTGGCCTTTCGCACCGCTTCCACCACGGCGCGGGGCGAGACGGTAGCGCCAGCGCGGGCGTCGAAGCGACCCTTGTCCTTTTTCACTTTCCAGTCGGCATCCGGCACGCTGGGGACATTCAAGCCGACAAACTGGGCAATCCACGGGTTTTTTTGTCTGTTCTTGTCCTTGGCGGGGTCGATGTAGTCGCCCAGACCCGGCGTTTCGCGGTGTTCCACCACGCGCACACCGGTGATGTCGCCACTGGCGGTGATGCCGATCACCAGCCGGATGTTGCCCGCATAGCCATCCGGGGCCACGGCTTCCAGCACCAGCGCGGCGGGCTGTCCGGCCCGACGGGCGCGATACACCTGGCTTGCCGCCTTCGTGCCCAGTTCCGGCATCGGCGGGAGCGACAGGGTGTCGGCGAGCAGATCGTTATCGTAATTTCCGGCGGGCAGCACCTCGTTGATGAATTTCATTTTTTCCGCCGCCAGCGAGGCTTCGATGGCCGGGCGCGTCCATTGGTAGGCGGCGGCCAGCAGCCCGGTGAACAGCGCCACATAGGCGAGCAGAATCAGCGCCGAACGCAGCGCCATTCGGGGGGCGGAGAGTGGAAGAGAGGGCGGAGTGGGCGCAGCAGCGACGTCCGGCGCGACAGTCTCGGTCATGCGCGTTCTCCTTTGCTTCCGAACACGGCGGGCTGCGAAAAATGGTCGATCATCGGGGCGCAGAGATTCATGATGAGAATGGCAAAGCCGATGCCGTCCGGGAAAACGCCGAACACCCGAATCAGATAGGAGAGCACCCCCGCGCCCGCGCCAAAGATCAGTTTGCCGCGCGGCGTGGTGCAGCCGGAAACCGGGTCGGTGGCGATGAAGAACGCGCCCAGCATCGCCCCGCCGGAAAACAGGTGGAACACCGGGTCGGCATAATGCGCCGGGTCATAGAGCCAAAACAGCGCGGAGAGGCCACCCATGCACAGCAAAAATGCCGCCGGCACATGCCAGGTGATAACGCGCTTGTAGAGCAAAAACGCGCCGCCCGCCAGATAGGCCGCCGACACCCATTCCCAGCCCCGACCCGCGAAAATGCCGTACAGGTGCTGGCTAATCAGGAGTTCCTGAATGCTGGCAAACGCCTCGGTCTTCATCGCCGTCTTGATGGCGTCCAGCGGCGTTGCGCCGGTCAGGGCGTCCAGCCGGGGCGCAAAGCCAAAAATGACTTCCAGTTGATCGGCAAAGGAAAAAGACAAACCCTGCGTCGGCCATTGGGACATCAGGGCGGGAAAAGCGATCAGGCAGCCCGTAAAAGCCACCATCGCCGGATTGAACGGATTTTGCCCCAACCCGCCGTAGAGCTGCTTGGCGACCACAATAGCCAGCAGCACGCCGACGGTCGTCAGCCACCAGGGAGACAGCGGCGGAAAGGTGAGCGCAATCAGCCAGGCCGTCACCAGCGCCGAACCGTCGCTTAAAAAGGGTTGCACGGGTCTACCGCGCAGCTTCAGGAGGAGACCTTCCGCCCCCAGCGCGACGATGCTGGCCACCAGCAACTGCACCAGCAAGGCCGGGCCGATCAGCCAGGTAAACACCACAATGCCCGGCACCAGCGCCAGACAAACCCGCCGCATCAGACGGGCGATGCTGACGGGTTGGTGAAGATAGGGGGAACTGATGAGTTTCATAAGGGGAAACGGACAAGCCTGAAAGAGAACCAGCGCCAAATATCGGGAGGCGTTGCATTCCCCCGACCGACAGCGACGGCATGAATGCTCCGTGCGTAAAATTCGCCGTGCCGCTTGTCATCCCTTCTCCCCTCGGGGGAGAAGGTACCCCGACAGGGGCGGATGAGGGAAGGACGTTCAGAATGAACAGGCGCTTTTCCAGAGGAACCGCTGCCCCTCATCCGGCCTTCCGGCCACCTTCTCCCCGAAGGGGAGAAGGGACGGCAAACGTCCGCGCAATTTTTACGCGCAAAGCTATCGAACCACGCGCCCTTCGACACCCTCAGGGCGAACGGGAGCACTGCGCCACGCTGGCAGGGGTCGCGCCTCATGCGCCGCCCTCCCCTTCCGGCGCGGCGGCGGTTGCTACGGTTTCCAGTGTAGCGGGCGCTTCATCCGTCGTAGAGTTCGCAACAGTCGTGCTTGCCACGCCCTCCCCCACCCCGGCCTTTTTGGCGCGGGCGCGTTCCAGCGCGGCGGCGATCAGCGCCTGTTTGGCGGTTTGCGCGTCAGGGAGGTCGGATGCGGACGCGGTCGTGACCACATTAGCCGGGGTACTTGCCTCCGGGTTAGTCGGAACATTTTCCGCCGCGCTGGCTTTTGTCGCCGCTGCCGCTTTTTCCGCCTGCGCGGCAGCGGCTTTGGCGAGTTTTTCCGCCTTTTCGGCTTTCTCCCGCGCTTCCCGGAACTGCCGGAACTCAAAGCGCGAACGGGCGGCTTCAGCGGCGGCCTGTTCGCGGTCGCGGGCGCGGATTTCGCCCTTGGCGAAGCGAAAATACTGCACCAGCGGAATACTGGCCGGACACACATAGGCGCAGCAGCCGCATTCGATGCAATTGGCAAGGCTGTACGCCTCGGCCTTGTCAAACTGTTTGGCGCGGCTCCACCAGTACAGCTCGTAGGGCTGCAATTCCTGCGGACAGGCGCGGGCGCACGCGCCGCAGCGGATGCAGGGCATTTCTGGCGACGGCGCAGGGAAGCGGGCGGGTGAGCGGGCGATCAGGCAATTGCTGGCCTTGACAATGGGGGCATCCAACGTGGGCAACGGAATGCCCATCATCGGGCCGCCCATGAGAATGCCGTCCGTATCGTCCTTCGGGCGGGCGAGCGCGAGCAGGTCGCGGATGGGCATTCCGATCGGCACTTCCCAGTTGCCGGGTTGCTCCACGTTGCCAGTCAGGGTGACAACGCGGCGCACCACCGGCTCGCCGTGCTGGATAGCCCGCCAGATGGCCTGCGCGGTGGCTACATTGAAACTTTGCAGCCCCAGATCGGCGGGGAGTTTATTGACCGGGATTTCCTTGCCGGTGAGCACCCGCGCCAGTTGTTTCAGACTCCCCGCCGGATAGCGCGTCGGCATGACGATGACCGTAAACGACTCGCCCGCCGCCGCAATCGCGGCGCGCAATGCGGCGATGGCCTCCGGCTTGTTGTCCTCAACGCCAATTTTTATCCGTTCGGGTTCGAGCAGGTCACGCAACACACCAATCCCCGCGACAATTTCATCCGCCCGCTCGCGCATCAGGCGATCGTCGCAGGTGATGTAGGGTTCGCATTCCGCGCCGTTGATGAGCAAATCCGCCACCGGATGCTGCGCCCTGATCTTGGCGTGGCTCGGAAAGGCCGCGCCGCCCAATCCCACCACGCCGGCTTCTTGCAGGCACTGGCGCACGGCTTCGGGTGAAAGGGTTTGGTAATCGACGCGCTGGCGCTCAATCCAGCGGTCTTCGCCGTCCGGCGCAATGACCACGGCCAGACTGGAAAGCCCCGAAGGATGCGGCGTTGGGCGCGGTTCCAGCGCCACTACCGTACCGGAGGTGGACGCGTGCACGGCGGCGGAAATCCAGCCTTCCGCCCGACCAATCAACTGGCCTTTCAAGACCTTGTCGCCCACCGCCACCACCGGCGTGGCCGCGCTGCCCATGCTTTGCGACAGAGGAATCACCAGTTGTTCCGGCAGCGGCGCGGCCACAATGGGCGTACCCGCCGATTCCTGTTTGTGGTGGGGGAGCGTCAGCCCGCCCTTGAATTTGAACAGTGTCTGCAACATGAAAAAGACTCAGGCAGCTTTCCGGGAAGGGGATGGGGGGTCAGATTCGGCGCGGGGCGGCGCGGAAAACAGCGGAATCACCGGATGCGCCCATTTCCAGTTCGCCAGCGTTTCGGGTACGGGCACGAGGTCGATGCACTCGACCGGGCAGGGTTTGAGGCACAGTTCGCAGCCGGTGCACAAGGAAGCCGCCACCGTGTGCATCTGCTTGGCCGCGCCGATGATGGCATCCACCGGGCACGCCTGAATGCAGAGCGTGCAGCCGATACACTCCGCCTCGCGCACCACCGCCGTCAGTTTGGGTTTTTCGCCGCCCTCGTCGCCGGACAGCGGCTTGTAGTCGCGCCCCAGAAGGTCGGCGAGTTTACGGACGCCCTCATCGCCGCCGGGGGGACACAAATTGATTTCCGCCTCGCCCTTGACGATGGCTTCGGCATAGGGTTTGCAGCCGGGATAACCGCACTGGCCGCACTGGGTTTGCGGCAAAATGGCATTGACCTTGTCGCTGATCGGGTCGCCTTCCACCCGAAAGCGCACGGCGGCGTAACCCAGCGCCAGACCCAGTGCCAGCGCGCCGATGGACATGACCAGAATGGCGGCAAGAAAACTCATGTCAGTGCCGATCCAGACCGGAAAACCCCATAAAGGCCAGACTCATCAGGCCCGCCGTAATCATGGCGATGGCCGCGCCCTTGAAGGGTTGCGGCACGTCGGCATTGTCCACCCGCTCGCGGATGCCCGCAAACAGCGCCAGCACCAGCGAAAAACCGATGGCGCTGCCCGCGCCAAACAGGAGCGATTCCACAAAGCCATAGCCATGCGTAATATTGAGCAGCGGTACGCCCAGCACGGCGCAGTTGGTGGTAATCAACGGCAGATAAATGCCAAGCGTCTGTTGCAGGGCGGGCGAGGTCTTGGCGATCACCATTTCTGTCAGTTGCACCACGGCGGCGATGGTGACGATAAAAGAGAGCGTCCGCAGGTATTCCAGCCCAAAAGGCAACAGCAAATAATGGTCGATGACAAAACAGGCGCCGGTCGCCAGCGTCAGCACAAAGGTGGTCGCCGCGCCCATGCCGTAGGCGGTCTCCAGCTTTTTGGAAACCCCCATGAACGGACACAGCCCCAGAATTTTCACCAGCACGACGTTATTGACCAGCACCGCGCCCATCAGGAGGAAAAAATAGTCGATCATCGTTTTTGTAAATGAGATTCAGTCGCACTGCCCCGCCGCAAGACGAGGACGGCAAAAACAGGAGATGATAAAGGAAATTCCCGCATTTGTTAATGCTACGCCCGCCGCAAACTGGCGGCCACTTCGCGCACCAGCTCCGGCCCCCGGTAAATAAAGCCAGTATAAAGCTGCACCAGCGACGCCCCGGCGGAAATTTTTGCGCGCGCGTCTTCCCCCTTCAGGATGCCGCCGACGCCAATAATGGGGACTTCCCCTTGCAGGGCATGCGCGAGTTTGCCGAGCACCGCCGTAGACAAACGGAATTCCGGCGCGCCGGACAAGCCGCCCGCCTCGTCGCCATGCGGCAAATGTTCCACCCCCGCCCGCGACAGGGTGGTGTTCGTGGCAATCACGCCCTCCATGCGATGCCGCCGCAGGGCGTCGGCAATGGCGACGATTTGCGTGTCTTCGAGGTCGGGGGCGATTTTGAGGACAAGCGGCACCAGACGCCCATGCCTATCCGCCAGCCGCGCCTGCGCCGCTTTCAGGCGGGAGAGCAGGTCATCCAGCGCCGCGTCCTTTTGCAGTTCGCGCAGGTTTTTGGTGTTGGGACTGGAAATATTGACAGCCACATAGCTCGCCACGCCATAGACTTTTTCCAGACATGTCAGGTAATCCTCACTCGCCTTTTCCAGCGGCGTGTCGGCGTTCTTGCCGATATTGACGCCCAGAATGCCGCCCCGTTTGGGGAATTCCGCCCGCCGAACATTTGCCAGCAAGGCATCCACCCCGGCGTTATTAAACCCCATGCGATTGATGATGGCCTCGGCTGCCGGCAGACGAAACAGGCGCGGACGCGGGTTGCCCGCCTGCGGGCGTGGCGTCACCGTGCCGACCTCAATATGTCCAAAGCCCAGCGCCGCCAGCCCGTCAATATATTCGCCATTCTTGTCCAGCCCGGCAGCCAGCCCGACGCGATTGGGAAAACGCAGACCCATCACCTCAACCGGGTCGTCGATGAGGCGATCGGCCACCAGCCGGGAGAGCTTCAGGTTCGCCAGCAGCGAAAGCCCGGAAAGGGCAAACCGGTGCGCTGGTTCGGCATCCAGCGAAAACAGAAAACGGCGGAGGAGACAATACATCATAGTGGGCGGCATTCTACCGCAAGGCAGCCTTTCTTTCCTGCAAGATTGCGACATATCGCCTTTCTCATAATTTTCCGTTCATGGTGAAATCCTGTCTTTTCTGTTCATGGTGCGCTTGCCTTTTCCGGTCATGGTGAGCTTGTCGAACCATGACCTTCGACAGGGCGTCAGGGCGAACGGACAGATGGGAACAGCGATAAGCTTAGCCGCGTTTTTTCGCTGCGCCCTCGTAGGTCACGCGATACACCGCCCCGGCGTAGTCGTCGGAGATGAGGAGTGAGCCGTCCGGGAGTTCTTCCACATCGGCGGGACGTCCCCAGGCGGTCTGGCCTTGCAGCCAGCCGGTCGCAAACGGCGTGTAGGAAACGGCGCGGTTGCCGTTCAGTTTGACGAGCGTTACCCGGTAGCCGCTTTTTTCCCGGCGATTCCACGAGCCATGCTCGGCAATCAACACCTGGCCGCGATATTCGGCGGGAAAGGCCATCGCGCTCGCGGTTCTGGGGGCACGATAAAACCGCATCCCGATGGCGGCGACGTGCGCGCCCAATTCCTGCACGGGCGGCGTGAATTCCGAACAGGCGCGCTGCGCGCCAAATTCCGGGTCGGCAATGGCGCGGCCATGACAATACGGGTAGCCAAAATGCATCCCGGCCCTTGGGGCGCGGTTGAGTTCGCAGGGCGGCAAGTCGTCGCCCAGCCAGTCGCGGCCATTGTCGGTAAACCAGAGTTCGCCCGTTTGCGGATGCCAGTCAAACCCCACGCTATTTCGCACCCCCTGCGCGTAAATTTCAAGGCCGCTGCCATCGGGATTCATTCGCATGATGTTCGCGTAGCGCTGTGCATCCGGGGCGCAGATATTGCAGGGCGCGCCGACTGGCACA
>JAITNI010000104.1 GCA_031290535.1 Zoogloeaceae bacterium | reverse complement strand
GCCGGGGCTGTTTTTTGGTCTATGAGGGGAGACTCCATGTTATGCTGCGATGCAGTATTTTTATTTCAATTTCCATAATTTACCACAGCAAGGAATGAATGACCGGCCTTCAGGCCGGGGCTGGCTCCCACCTTTCTTTATGGTCGGGGTTTCAAACTGGAGTGGGTTTTACGATGAAATGGCATTCTGGCTTCGCCCGCCTTCTCTGGCTGGGCATTTTGGGGGTGGGTCTTGTGACCCACGCCCCGGCGCTTCTGGCGCAGGAACGCGCCGCGCAGGCGTCTTCCGACGACGCGCAGTTTTTGCTGGCGCGGGAGGCGTTACGGACGGGCAAGCGTCCCCAGCTTGAGGCGCTGGCGCAGCAACTGAAAAATCAGCACTACGCGCTGGCCGATTACGCCGACTATTACCTGCTCTCGCAGGGGCTGGACAAGCGCGAGGCGGCGGAGGTCGGCGTGTTTTTAGAACGCTGGGCGGGCGACTATCTGGGCGAGCGCCTGCGCGGCGACTGGCTCAAGGCCATGATGCGGCGCGGCGCGTGGCGCGAGGCGCAACAACAGTTTGCCCAACTGGCCGCGCCCGATCAGGAAGCCCGCTGCCTTTCGCTGTTGGCGCGTCTGCATTTGCGCGACTTGAGCGCGGTGGAAGAGAGCAAGGCGCTCTGGCTCACGCTCACGGATACGTCCGGCGGCTGTCAGGCGCTGATGGGCGAACTGGAAAACTGGCTGACGCTCGACCACCGCTGGGCGCGGATACGCTTTTTGTTCGAGCTGAACCGCATCCCGCAAGCCCGACAGATGATCCGCACCCTGCCCGCCGCGCAGCAGCCCGATGCGCGGCAACTGGATTTCATGGTGGACAAAGCCCCGGTCTGGCTGACCCGGCTTGCCGCCAGCAGCCTGAACGAGCGCCCGAACCGGGAAATGCTGGCGCTGGCGATACAGCGTCTGGCTCGCAACGACCCCGTCTTTGCCGCCGGACAACTGGAACGCTGGGGGCGCGATCTGGGCGAGACCGAAAAAACCTGGGCCTGGGGTCAGGTGGCCCATCAGGGCGCGTTGCGCCATATGGACATGGCCGTGGAATGGTTCAACCGCAGCCGTCCCGCCCAGCTTTCCCACGATGCCGCTGAATGGCGGGTACGCGCCCTTCTGCGCCAGAAAAACTGGCCCGCCGTGCGCGCCGTCATCGACACCCTGCCCGCCGCGCTGAAGGAAAAACCGGAATGGATTTACTGGCAGGCGCGCGCCTTCAAGGCGGCCAACCAGCCGGAAAAAGCGCGGGTGCTGTTCGAGACGATTGCCGGACAGCCGCATTTTTACAGCAATCTGGCCGATGAGGAACTGGGGCGCGGCATTCGCATCCCCCTCCGGGCGATTCCCACGCAAGCCGCCGAACTGGAAGCCGCCCGCGCCAATCCCGGCCTCCTGCGCGCCCTGACTTTTTTTCGGCTGGATTTGCGACTGGAAGGCATCCGGGAATGGAACTGGACGGTGCGAAATCTGGATGACCGGCAACTCCTCGCTGCCGCCGAACTGGCCCGCCAGCAGCAAATCTATGACCGCGCCATTCAGGCCGCCGACCGCACCAAAACCCTGCACGATTACCACATGCGTTTTTTGGCTCCCTTTCTGGAACAGGTGCGTCCCGCCGCGCAGGCACAGGCGTTGGACGACGCCTGGGTGTATGGCCTGATGCGTCAGGAAAGCCGTTTTGTGACCAACGCCAAATCTTCCGCTGGCGCGTCCGGGCTGATGCAGTTGATGCCCGCCACCGCCAAATGGGTGGCCAAACAGGTCGGCCTCAAGGATTACGACCCGCGCCGCGTTACCGACCCGGAAACCAACCTCCTGCTGGGCACTTCCTACATGCGGATGGTGCTGGAATCACTCGACAATCATCCGGTGCTGGCCTCCGCCGCCTACAACGCCGGGCCGGGTCGCGCCCGCAGATGGCGCGCCGCCATCCCGCTGGAAGGCGCGATCTATGCCGAAACCATCCCCTTCAACGAAACCCGCGACTATGTCAAAAAGGTGATGAGCAACGCCGTCTATTACTCGATGCTGTTCAACAACAAGCCCGATTCCCTGTACGCCCGACTCGGCACCATCACGCCCAACGCCGTCAACGCCAAACCAATCACTTTGCCGTAGGAAGGAATTTTTGCCGTATGCACACTGTCTTCACCTGTGAATTTCCTTTGACAAAGAGGACGCCGCCGCCAAGTCCCCCCTGACAAGGGGGGATTTAGGGGGGTTTTGGTTTTTTATGCACTCTGAACCGCCGCAAACCCACCCCCGGCCCCTCCCTTGTCAGGGAGGGGAGCGCCCCGGCTTTTCCCTTCTGTATGCACAGGGAAGGCATGATTTGTTGCGCGACGCGCAAAATATTTTGGGTCAAACTGTTTTTATGACACGGACAAGCAAAATGCAGATTTACAGCGTTGGCGGCGCGATTCGGGATGCACTCCTGGGGCGGCTCGTGGTTGATCGGGATTACGTGGTGGTCGGCGCGACGCCGGAACTCATGCTGGCGCAGGGCTTCAAGCCGGTCGGGCGGGATTTTCCGGTTTTTTTGCATCCGCAGACGCATGAGGAATACGCGCTGGCCCGCACCGAGCGCAAAACCGGGCCGGGGTATCACGGTTTTCAGTTTCACGCCGCGCCGGAGGTCACGCTGGAAGAGGATTTGGCGCGGCGTGACCTGACCATCAACGCGATGGCGCAGGGCGAGGATGGCGTGCTGGTCGATCCCTTTTCTGGCCGCGCCGATCTTGCGGCGCGGCTTTTGCGCCACGTTGGCCCCGCGTTTGTCGAAGACCCGGTGCGTGTCCTGCGGCTGGCGCGATTCGCCGCCCGACTGGGAGATTTTTCCGTTGCCCCGGAAACCCTGGCCCTGATGCAAGACATGGTCGCCAGCGGCGAACTCGATCACCTGACGCCGGAACGGGTGTGGCAGGAAATCGCCAAAGGGCTGATGGAAACGCGCCCCTCGCGGATGCTGGCCGTGTTGCGCCAGTGCGGCGCGCTGGCTCGCCTGATGCCGGAAGCGGACGCCCTGTTTGGCGTGCCGGAACGCATCGACTACCACCCGGAAGGCAATTCGGGCGCGCACCTGTTGCTGGTGCTGGACGCGGCGGCGGCAATGCGGCTCCCCCTGCCCGCCCGCTTCGCCGCGCTGGCGCATGATCTGGGCAAGGGGCTGACGCCCCCGGCGGAATGGCCCCGGCATCGCGGTCACGAAGCCAAAGGCGAAGCCCTGCTCCTGGCCCTGTGCGCCCGCCTCAAAGTGCCGACGGAATGCCGCGATCTGGCGCGGCTGACGGTGTTGGAACACACCCATATTCACTGCGCCGGTCTGGGCGCGGAAGCGCTCACCCCCGCCAGCATGACGCGCCTCATGGAACGCTGCGACCTGCATCGGCGACCAGCGCGTTTTCAGTGGCTCTTGCAGGCGTGCGAAGCCGATCATCGTGGCCGTCTGGGCCGCGCCCACCTGCCCTATCCGCCAGCATCTCTCTGGCAGGCGGCAGCGGTGGCCTTCCGCGCCGTAGACGGCGGCAAAATCGCCCGCGACTGCGCCTCAAAAAACACCCCGGCGCAAAAAATCCCCGAACGCCTGCACGAAGCCCGTGTCGCCGCCGTGCGCGAAGTCATGGCCCGCCTGCGCGCCGCCGCGCAATAAACCCCCCGGCATTTGCCGCCCCCTGCTGATCGTCATTCCCGTAAATCCAGCCGTTCCTTCTCCCCTCGGAAAACTCAGAATAATACCGTTCGCCCTGAGCTTGTCGAAGGGCATTCCCTGCAAAAACAAGGGCTTCGACAGGCTCAGCCCGAACGGTTGGGCGTTGTTCAGAGGTTCCCTCGGGGAAGAAGGCGCCCCGGCAGGGGCGGATGAGGGGAGGCTGTTCAGCATGTGGAACCGTTTTTCCAGCAGAACCGCTGCCCCTCATCCGCCCCGCCGATCATATGAACGTGCCTGAATAATCAAATTGCTTTTAATTAGTTGATACGGGTACAATCCGAATGCATCATTTCTGTCCTGTAAGGCACAGCAGGCAATAAATGTACTTCTGTCAGCAGCAAATGATGACTTGCGTCATCATGATCGATCGCACTACGTAAAATCCGGGGGGACATGTTTTTCACCCGTACAAAATGATGTACACAAGGAGACTGTGGGAATGAACGATATGAACACCGACGATTTACGCCTCCAGATGGAAGGCGAAGCAGGCGCCGAACAGGCGCTGCTTTCCCGTTTCGTGGAAAAACATCTTCACAGCATTCTGGACAACATTCCCATCGCCTGCGTCATCCGCAACGCCAGCAACCACATCGAAACCTGCAACCAGGCGGCGCTCGTCCTGTTCGGCATGGCGCGTGGACAGGAACAGCAAACCGGGATAACGCCGGAATTCCAGCCCGGCGGCGAAGCGTCCCAACCCGGCGTGGCGAGAATCGTCCGGGAAGTGTTCGACAGCGGCAACCCGCAGAAAAACGAATGGCTGTTCCAGACCGCCACGGGCGAGGCGCTGCCGGTGCTCGCGTTCACCAGCCGCATTCCCTGGGCGGATGGCGGCTGGCGCGTCGCGTCCTTCTACATCGACCTGCGCCAGCACAAGAGTCTCGAAAAGCAGCTTCGCGTCACCCACGAACGCATCCGGGTCATGCTGGAAGCCACCCCCCTGTGCGCCACCCTTTGGGACAGCGAGGGGCATCTGCTTGACTGCAACGAAGGCGCGGTGCGGATGCTCAACGCCCCCGACAAGGCTTACGTCCTCGAACATTTCCTCACCCCCCTGACCCCGGAAACGCAGCCAGACGGCGAAAACAGCGCGGCCGCGTCCCAGCGCCACATGCGCGAGACGCTGGAAAACGGTCATGCCCGCTTTCTGTGGACGCACCTGACCGCCCAGGGCGAAGCGGTGCCCGCGCGCGCAACGATGACGCGCATCCGGGGCGAGGACGGCGGCGATTACGTTGCCGCCTATTGTCTTGACCTGCGCGAAATCAAGGCCAGAGAGGCCGAAATCCGCGAGAACAACGCGCACGCGCAGGTCATGCTCAACGCCATCCAGATTGCCTGCATCCTGTTCGACCAGGAAGGCACGCCGCTTGATTGCAACGAGCATACGCTGATGGTCTATGAGTATGCGGACAAGGAAGCGTTCCTGCGCGATTTCCACCGCATGCATTCCGACGGCGTATTGCATAACGAACAGGCCGCCCGCGAAAAAATTCGCGCCGCTTTCGAGACCCACCAGGATTTTTTCCAATGGATGCATCTCGACCCGCAAGGCAACACCTTTCCGGTGGAAGTCACCCTGCGCCGCGTGTCCTGGCGCGGCTCCTGGCAGATGTTGGCCACCATCCGCGATTTACGCGACATCCAGAGGGCGCAGGAAAAAAGTGCGGCGCTCACCGTCGAAAACCAGGCCATCCAGGCAGCGGCGCAGGCCAAAACGACCTTCCTCGCCACCATGAGCCACGAAATCCGCACGCCGATGAACGTCATCCTCGGTCTGGCCGACCTGATGCGCGTCGACAATCTGGACGAAACGCAGGTGCGCGCCCTGCGGGACATCCGCAGCATGAGCCACGTGCTGCTGCAAATCGTCAACGACATCCTTGATCTCTCGAAGATGGATGCCGACAAGGTGACGCTCACGCTGGTGAATTACAGCATCCGCAACGTTTTCGACAACGTGTGCTCGCTGATTCGCGCCACCCTGCGCGGCAAGACCCTGCAATTCCGTCACGACGTGGCCTCCAACGTCCCGGACATTCTCTACGGCGACGAAGTGCGGCTGCGCCAGATCATGTTCAACATCCTCTCCAACGCGGTGAAATACACCCACGAAGGCCGGATCGAATTCCGCGTCGAGCGCCTGCTGCACAGCGGGCGGGATTGCCTCGCCATCATCGTGTGCGACACCGGCATCGGCATCCGCCAGGAGGACATTCCCCGCCTCTTCGATGCCTTCACGCGCTTCGACGCCAAGGAAAACCGCCAGATCTCCGGTACCGGACTGGGGCTACCCATCGTCCGCCGCCTCGTCGATCTGATGGAGGGCGAAATCACCGTGCAGTCCGAATACGGCGCGGGGTCGACCTTCACCGTCTGGCTGCCGTTCACCGAAGGCGACGCCGCCCGCACCGATCCCGAGCCAAAAGCCGTGCCCCGCTTCAGCGTGCGCCCGGACACCCAGGTGCTGATCGTCGACGACAGCGCCACCAACCTCACCGTCGCGGAGTGCTACCTCGCCCGGCGCGGCATCCAGGCCGCAACGGCGGACAGCGGCATGGCGGCGCTCCAGAAGATCGCGGAAACGTCTTTCGATCTGGTGCTCATGGATCACATGATGCCGGAGATGGACGGCATCGAAACCACGCGCCGCATCCGCGCCATGGACGGCGAATCTTTCCGCGCCCTGCCCATCGTCGCGCTGTCGGCCAACGCCATCACCGGGATGCGGGACACTTTTCTTGCCGCCGGCATGAACGATTTCGTCTCCAAGCCCATCGACTCCGACTGTCTGGACAAGGCGCTCATCCGCTGGCTGCCCGAGGAAAAACTGATCTACGATAACGCCAGCGCCGACACTGAGACGCCGGACGCCGCTCCTGCTACCCGACCCCATATTGATCCTTCGGATGCCACGCCACAGACCCGCGTCCCCACAGCGGCGGCCAGTCCCGACCGTCATGGCGCAAGGGGTAAAGCCATTCCGGCGGCGCAGGAAGCGGCCTCACCCATCAACCGCGCCGCAGGACTTGCCACCTTCATGGGCGACGAAGCCCTTTACGCGCGTGTTCTGAAGGATTTTCATGCCAGACACAATGCCAACAGCATTGTCGAGATGCTGGCGACGGGCAAGTGGGAAGACGCCCACCGCCTCGCCCACACCCTGAAATCCGAGTCCGCCGCCATCGGCGCGGCGCGTCTGTCTGCCGCCGCCGCCCAGGCCGAAGCCTTGCTGGCCGTCGACACCAGAGACGTCGCCCGGACGGCGGACGCGCTCGCCGCGCTCGACGACGCCCTGCAACCCGTGCTGACGGAACTGGCGCGTCTGACCCCACAGGCCGAAGCCAACCCCGCCGCCGCGCCCATCGAACCCTCGATGGACAAAGACCAGGCCTTTGCCCTGCTCGACACTCTGGAGCCGCTGCTTGCCACGGGCAACGCCGACTGCCTCGACCTGAGCGACGACATTCATCGCCTGCTCTCGCCGCTCGGCCAGATCTACGAAATATTCGCGGCGCAGATGCACGATCTGGACTTCCCCGGCGCGCTGGAAACCCTGCCCACGCTCCAGCAGATGCTGCTCGCGGACGACGCCCCCGCAGGCGCGCCCGGCCCGGCGGAGAGCGAAACGCGGAACACCCTCCTACTGGTCGACGACGACACCCTCAACCTGCTGGCGCTCAAAAAAATCCTCTCGCCGGACTACGACATTTTCATGGCGAAATCCGGCGTGCAGGCGCTGAAGATGCTGTCCAGCCACAAGCCCGATCTCATCCTGCTCGACGTGATGATGCCGGGCATGAGTGGCTTCGACGTGCTCGCCTGCCTGAAATCCGACGAAAACACCCGGAACCTCCCGGTGATTTTCATCACCGGCCTCACCGGCGAGCACGACGAGGAAAAAGGCTTCAGCCTCGGCGTCAGCGACTACATCCAGAAACCGTTCCGCCCCACCGTCGTCAAGGTGCGCGTGGACACGCAGATCAAAATCGTGCGCCAGATTCGCGCCAGCGAAACGGCCAGCCACACCGATCCGCTCACCGGCATCGCCAACCGGCGGCAGTTCGACGAACGGCTGGCGCTGGAATGGCGGCGCGCCGTGCGCGAAAAATCGCCCATCGCTTTCCTGATGATGGACATCGACAAGTTCAAAACCTACAACGACACCTACGGACATCCGCAAGGCGACACGCTGCTCAAGACCGTCGCCCGAATCTTCTCCGAGACCGCCCGCCGTCCGGGCGATCTGGTGGCGCGGCTCGGCGGCGAGGAATTCGGCGTGCTGCTGCCGCAAAGCGACCTGGAGACCGCGCTGGCCGTGGCCGAACGCATCCGCGCCCAGGTGCGCGCCGCCGAAATCCCCACCGCCGACGGTCAGCTCACGCACGCCACCATCAGCATCGGCGCAACCACGCTCATCCCCACCCTCGCCGACGACCCCAAAGATTTCTTCGCCCGCGCCGACGACAACCTCTACGCCGCCAAAGAAAACGGGCGCGACCGCGTTTGCGGAGGAGGAGGGGAGGAGGGGAGGAGGGGCGGAGGGGAGGCGGGGCGGTGGGGAGGAGGG
>JAITNI010000083.1 GCA_031290535.1 Zoogloeaceae bacterium | reverse complement strand
TCCGCGCCGCCTTGCCCGCCCTGCGCCATCGCAAAATCGGCGTGCCAGAAAAGCCACGATAAGCATCGACGCCCTCTTCCAGACGGCCAGGTTTATCGCCGTCCCCCTACTTTTCCGATCATGGTGAGCTTGCTTTCCTTCCCGTTCATGGTGAGCTTACCTTTCCTCCCGTTCATGGTGAGCCTGTCGAACCATGCCCTTCGACCCAAGCTCAGGGCGAACGGACGAATGGATTATGATGGGACACCGTCGCACGCCGCCAATAACACCACGGCTTGCGCCTCGATCGCTTCATTCCTGCCCAGATAGCCCAGTTTTTCGTTGGTCTTGCCCTTCACATTGACACGCTCGGGCGCAAGGCGCAAGTCTGCCGCCAGATTGGCGCGCATGGCGGGAATGTACGGCGCGAGGCGCGGCTGTTGGGCGATCAGGGTGGCATCTACATTGACTGGCTGCCAGCCTTGCTGACGCACCCGCGCCAGCGCTTCCCGGAGCAGCGCCCGGCTGTCCGCCTCGGCAAAACGCGGGTCGGTGTCGGGAAAGTGGCGGCCAATGTCGCCCAGACCCGCCGCGCCGAGCAAGGCGTCGGTGACGGCGTGCAGCAGGACGTCGGCATCCGAGTGGCCGAGCAAGCCTTTTTCAAAAGGGAGGGTCACGCCGCCGAGAATGAGCGCCCGTCCCGGCGTCAGGGCGTGGACATCGTAGCCCTGACCAATTCTGAAACCATCGTTCGCCGCGCTCATGTTCCGGCCCTCCTGCCGCGCAAAATCCATTCCGCCAGCCGCAAATCTGCCGGATAGGTGACTTTCAGATTGGTTGCCGCGCTCTCCACCAGACGCGGCGCAAAACCGGCAGTTTCTACCGCGCTGGCCTCGTCGGTGACGTCCGGGCGCGCCGCCAGCGCGGACTGAAGCAGGCCATAGCGGAACATTTGCGGCGTCTGCGCCTGCCACAAACCCGCGCGCGGCAGGGTGGCCGCCACACGCCCCGCGTCGTCGGCGCGTTTCAGGGTATCGGCCAGTGGCATTGCCAACAGCCCGCCCACCGGGTCTTCCGCCAGGGTCTCGATCAGGCGATCAAGCATTTGAGAGGACAGACAGGGACGGGCAGCATCGTGAATCAACACCCAGTCGTCCGGCGCGATGGCCGTCGCCGCCGCCGCGAGTCCCTGGACGACACTGTCCGCCCGCGTCTCGCCGCCACAATGCGCGACTTCCAGCTTCGGCCCCAGCGCCAGCCACAATTCCTGCCATTCCGGCCTTTGCCAATAATAATCCGTGGGAGAAAGCACCACCCACACCCGCTCAATGCGCGGATGGGCGCACAAGGTGGAAAGCGCGTGCCAGATCAGGGGAACCCCAAGCAGGGACAGATATTGCTTCGGCGTTTCCTCCCCAAAACGGGAGCCGCTGCCAGCGGCGGGAACAAGGGCGTAATAATGAGTCATGGCGCGATTCTATAGCGGTTCTCAAAAATAATCCTGCACTTCCTCAGCGGGAAAGTGCCTGTGCGGTTCTGCATTTTCATCGGAAGACAGAGGGCGTATGAAGCAGCGAAGCGCTTGCCGTCCCTTCTTCGCTAGGAGATTTTTCCATGAAAAAATGCTGCGCCCGCCTGTGGATGGCAAACGCCGCAGGCGCGAAAAATGCGCTATGCTAGCGAGATGAAAAAACCAGAAACAGACATGCAGATTCCTTTCGTCACAGAGATTTCCAGGGCGCAAACTGTCCTGATCGCCGGAGCGGGCGGCGGCTTCGATATTGCCAGCGGCATCCCGTTGTATTTCTGGCTGCGCGGTCTTGGCAAACAGGTGGTATTGGGCAACCTGTCCTTTTCGGCGCTCGCGTTTACCGATAGCGAAGAAATCTGCCCCGACACCTACCGAATCCGGGAGACGCCTTGCGAAGTCAATTACTTTCCCGAAAAGCGCATTCTGGAATGGTTGCGCGACAAGGATGAATGGCCGGAGATGTACGGCTTTTCCTCCGGCATGGGCGTGCTCCCGTTGCGGCACGCCTATTCGGAAATCATTCAACGTCACAACGTCGATGCCGTGCTGCTGGTGGATGGCGGCACGGACAGTCTCATGTCTGGCAACGAATCCAAAGTCGGCACGATCGTGGAAGACGCCTGTTCCATTGTTGCGGTTGCCGGGCTGAACCTCCAGCACCGCTTTCTGGGCATGATTGGTTTCGGCGTGGAACATGACCTCAATCATTATGCCTGTCTGGAAAACATGGCGGCGATGATACGTCGGGAAGGCTACCTCGGCGCGCTGTCCCTGACCCGCGACATGCCGGAAGGCAAGGCTTATCTTGAAATGGTGGAAACCCTGAACCAGACCATCCCCTCGCATCCAAGCATCGTCACCAATTCCATCGCCAGCGCCATGCAGGGGCAATTCGGCGATTTTCACGCCACGCGGCGCACAAAAGGCAGCGCGCAATTCATCAGCCCTTTGATGAGCCTGTACTGGTTTTTCAATCTGGATGAGGTCGCCCGCCAAATCCATTTCGCCGCCGCGCTGGAAAATACGGAGACCATCCACGATGTGGTTCAGGCATTTCTGAAATACAGGATGACTCACCCTCGCCGCGCCCATCGAGCCATTCCCCTTGAATAACGGGAAGCTGGTCGATTCTATTCATACCGATTCAGGTTTCAGGAGATTTCCCCATGAAAAAATGCTTTGTTCGCCTGTTGTGGCTCAGCCTGCTGTGCGCCGCTGCCCCGGCCTTCGCCGATGTGAATGTTGACGAAGTCTTGCGGCAGCTTGATTTGCAAGGCAAGGAAGTGGAGAAATCCCTGCTGGTTCAAAAACCGCTGCCGGATTCCGAAGGTTTGTCGGTGGTGGTGGTTCCCGTCATTCATCCACAGGAAGAACCCGAAGTGGAGATTTACGACGCCTACATTTTGCTCGCCAAAGAAGACGGGCGCATTACGCACAAATTTTATCAGGCCGAGGCGTGGGTATCCGATGCCATTGCTTTGGCGCGCATCAGCATTGACACCGCCCCCTATCTTCTGAATGCCCAGACTCGCGCCTTTGGCGTGCGGGTACACTCTGAGCACATCAGTCAGGCTATCCCTTTTGAGGGGGAAACAATCTCCCTGTTTGTTCCTCGTCGAAATACCTTGCAAAAGGTATTGAATGATTACGAAATTTATAGTGGGCACGGAGAATTTGGATTCAATGGCGGCAGCTGTGAAGGCTATCATACGGAAACAAAGGGGGGTCTTGTTCTCTCGAATCAACAAACAAATGGCTACAACGACATCATCGTCAGGAAAACCATAACTGACAGGGTCGTGACCCTGCGTGGCGAAGCGTGTCATGAGAAGGAAATCAAAAGCAAAACCAGCCAGCGCCTGCGCTTTGTGAAGGGCGCGTATCGGTAAATCCCGCTGCGCCCCCTCAATCCAGTGTCCGGCGGAAAAAGCGGGCGGATAAGGCCATCACCACCACGCAGAACAGCGCCACTGGCCAGAGCGTTGGCCAGAGGTCGGCC
>JAITNI010000080.1 GCA_031290535.1 Zoogloeaceae bacterium | reverse complement strand
AGCAAATAGGCGCACTCGAAAATCTGGCGCAACTCATGTTTCTGGCGTCTGTCGGGTTGGGGGGGGGCGCTGGGCGCATCGGTAGAAGACATTCAGAACTCCGAAACAGGACAAAGAGTCGCCATACTACAACGTTCGCCTCTTTCCAGCTAAGGAAACTCTGAATAATCCCGTTCGCCCTGAAGCGCTGTCGAAGGGCATCCCCTGCAAAAACAGGGGCAACGACGGCCTCAGCCCGAACGGTGGGGCGTTGTTCAGCGTTTCCCTGACAAAAACAGGGCTGTTGCATCAGGAAAACGGCGCCGCGCTTATTGAGGCCTCCCAAGCCCCGATGAATTGCCGGACTTGCCCGTATTTCCAGCGGAATCGCCACCCGTCGAGCTGCCGCCGCTGTTGTTTTGATTATTTTTTGGGTCATTTGCCTGCTGCTGTGCTGCCTCGCGTTTTTTCCGTGCCACATTCAGGCGACCCTGCGCGTTAACCGGTTCGTTGTCCGCTTCCTCCTCCGCCCCGGCCTTTTTGTCCCGACGCGCCGCTTCGGCTTCGTCATACACCTTGTTGCGCGCCAGACGCTCCTGCTCCAGTTCTGTGGCCTTTTGCTTCAAGCGCGCCAATTCTTCCGCCGGGGAAATCTCGGCGCTTTCCTGCGGCGCGGCATCGGGCGCAATGACAGTGCTTTTCGCGCCATATGGACACGGCTCGCCCGTAATCAACACCTTGCCATTCTGGACGCACCGGTACAATTCCGCCGACGCGCTGCAAGAAACCACGCACAAAGCCAATGCTAAAAGCTTTTTCATGATTGACGCTCCACCCTACCCGATCGAGAAAGACAATATTCTACCCCGATATTCCGTCCTGTGTGTTTCAGCGCCGGATGAACACGCCCTGCGCTTCCTCCATGCGTGGGACAACAGGACGGTTACGGCTGCCAGGATTACTGTTGAGACTGTTCCTGACCCCGGTTTTAACCCCGCAGTCTTCCTGGTTGCCCTGCGCTATCCCTTGCGGGCGGGGCAGAGGGGCATTGTCTTGATGACGTGGCGCTTTTCCGGGCGGGGGATAAAATGGCCACTTGGCATGCGACCAGCCATCCGCGACAATGCTCCTTTTCCTTTCTGCTACCGCTTCCTCTTGCGCCCGCTGTTCGGCCTCCCGTTGCGCGGCCTGCGCGGCTTCTTTTCTGGTCGCCGCTTCGGCGTCGGCATACACCTTGTTGTGCGCCAGACGCGCCTGCTCCAGTTCCGCGACCTTTTGCTTCAAACGCGCCAATTCTTCCGTCGGGGAAATCTCGGCGCTTTCCTGTGGCGCGGCATCGGGCACAATGACAGTGCTTTTCGCGCCATACGGACACGGCTCGCCCGTAATCAACACCTTGTCATTCTGGACACACCGGTACAATTCCGCCGACGCGCTGCAAGAAACCACGCACAAAGCCAATGCTAAAAGTTTTTTCATGATCGATGCTCTCCCCGATTCCATTGAGAAAAATTCTACCCCGATATTTCGCCCTGTGTGTTTCAGCGCCGGATGAACACGCCCCGCGCTTCCTACGGGCGCTGGACAACAGGACGGTTACGGCTGCCAGGATTACTGTTGAGACTGTTCTTGACCCCGGTTTTAACCCCGCTCCTTTCCCGGTCTTGATAACGTGGCGCTTTTCCGGGCGGAGGATAAAATGACCGGTTGGCATGCGACCAGCCATACACAACAATACCCCTTTCCCTTTCTGGCGCCGCTTCTTCTTGCGCCCGCCGTTCGGCCTCCCGTTGCGCGGCCTGCGCGGCTTCTTTTCTGGTCGCCGCATCGGCGGCTTCGCGTTCGTGACGTTCGTGCGCCATGCGCTCCGTCTGCGCCTGCAAACGCGCCAACGCCTCTGCGGACGCCGCCCGCGTGGCGGGGTCTATTTCCGGCTCCGGCGTAACCGCTGTACTTACCGCGCCAGAAGGACAAGACGAGGTCGAAATGGTCAACCGACCCTTTTCCAGGCACTTGTAGACTTCCGCATGGATACCACCGGAAATCGCGCCCAGAACCAGCAACAAAAGGATTTTTTTCATGATGCGCCTCTCAAAATCCGCTTCTTGTCTACAGGATAGGAAAACGTTGCGGGCGCGTCTATCTGCATTTGTAACAGGATGTCGCCAGAGGGCGCCCATGAATCAAATTCCTACAAAATCTGCCTCAGCACATACTCGACGCCCTGTTCCCACGGCGGTAAAACAAGGCCGAAGGCTTGTTCCGCCCGTCCGCAATCCAGTCGGGAATTGGCGGGGCGCTGGGCGGGCGTGGGGTATTTCACCCCCGGAATGGGCGTCAGGCCATCGGGCGTCAGTTTGAGGGGTTTTCCCGCCCGTCGCGCTGCGGCGACGATGTAGGCCGCGTAGTCATGCCAACTGGTCGCGCCAGCGGCGGTCAGGTGATAGAGGCCACTAGGGAAAGCGTCCGGTTCTGTTGTTCGCTGATACCGACCTCCAACAAAATACCGCGCCAGAATCAGCGCCGTGGCGTCGGCGAGCAGGGCGGCGGACGTGGGCGCGCCGAACTGGTCATTGACCACCTTCAGCGCCTCCCGTTCCGCCGCCAGACGCAGCATGGTTTTCAGAAAATTGCCGCCATGCGCCCCGAACACCCAGGAGGTGCGAAAAATCAGGTGCGCCGCGCCGCTCGCCTGCAAAGCGCGTTCGCCCGCCAGTTTGCTCGCGCCATAAACGCTGACGGGATTCGGCGCGTCGTCCTCCCGGTAAGGACGTTCAGACTGGCCATCAAACACGTAGTCGGTCGAATAATGCACCACCAGCGCGCCGACTTTCGCCGCCGCCTCGCCCAGCGCGCCGGGGGCTTCGGCGTTGATGGCGTAGGCCGTCGCGGCGTCGCTTTCCGCCTTGTCCACCGCCGTGTAGGCGGCGGCATTGACGAGGATGCGGGGACGCAGTTCGGCGATCTGGCGGACGAGCGCGGCGGGGTCGGCAAGGTCGCCGGTCTGGCGATCAAGCGCCACGAGCGGCCCGAACAAGGCCAGTGATCGTTGCAACTCAAACCCCAACTGCCCCTGGCAGCCGGTCAGGAGAATGGGACGCGGGTTCATGGTTTTTCTCCATATTGTCGTTGCACCCATTCCCGATACGCGCCGCTTTGCACGTTGGCAATCCATCCTGCATTGTCCAGCGTCCAGCGCACGGTTTTTTGGATGCCGGTCGCAAAAGTTTCCGCAGGCTTCCAGCCCAGTTCGCGTTCGATTTTGCGGGCGTCAATGGCGTAGCGGCGATCGTGGCCGGGGCGGTCGGTGACGTGGGTGATCTGGGTGGTGTAGGAAAGGCCATCGGCGCGGGGACGTTCCGCGTCCAGCAGGGCACAGAGGGTGTGGACGATGTCCAGATTGCAGATTTCGTTCCAGCCCCCGATGTTATAGGTTTCCCCCGGTCGGCCTGCGGCCAGCACACGGCGGATGGCGGCGCAGTGGTCGCCCACGTAGAGCCAGTCGCGCACCTGCTGACCGTCGCCGTAAATGGGCAGCGGCTTGCCCGCCAGCGCGTTTACCAGAGTGAGCGGAATCAGCTTTTCCGGGAACTGGAAAGGGCCGTAATTGTTGGAACAGTTGGAAGTCAGCACCGGCAGCCCGTAGGTGTGGAACCAGGCTCGCGCCAGATGGTCGGAGGCCGCCTTGCTGGCGGAATAGGGACTGTTGGGCGCGTAGGGATGCGTTTCTGTAAACGGAGCCGCCTCGGGCGTGAGACTGCCATAGACTTCATCCGTGCTGACATGATGAAAGCGAAACGCGGCCCGCTCCGCCTCCGGCAAGGCGAGCCAATAGGCCCGCGCCGC
>JAITNI010000057.1 GCA_031290535.1 Zoogloeaceae bacterium | reverse complement strand
TGATGTCGGGATTCCAGGCGAGCAGTTGTTCGACGCTGATCTGTGAAAAGCCGGGTACCTCTCCTGCCAGATTGACGCCGCCCGTCCGCCGGATGTCGCCATCCATGCTGGTGCCCTTGCCCGCCGCCACCAGCGCCTCGCGTGCCCGCGTCAGGTGCAGCACACGCGGGCGCGATTTGGCGGGCACGGCTTCGCCCAGTGCGGTGATTTTTGCCACATGCTTTTCAAACCAGACGGCCAGCCGTTCGCCGCGTTCGGCTTTGCCCAGCGCCGCGCCGGTCAGCCGCAACCATTCCGCCGCCCAGAGGCTGTCGCCATAACGCAGCGTCAGCATGGGAATGTGGAGGGTGCGGATGGGGTCGATAATCGCCTCGCCCCGGTCGCCCCACTGGATCACCAGATCGGCGCGGGAGGCGGCCAGCGCCTCGCTGTTGGGGACAAAATTGTCCCCGGCAATGCGCGTGGAGATTTTGGCCGCCCCTGGAAACATCCGCCCCAGCAGCCCCTCGTCAATATCGCTCTTGGCCGCCGAATTGATGCCGGAAAGCCGCGTCGTGCCGCCGTCAATCGCCATGACCATCGAGGCGAGCGGAATCGGAATGGCGACAATCTTGTTGACCTGCGCGGGCAGGGTGAGGGTCTTGCCGGTTTGATCGGTCAGGGTGTGGGGGACAGGCGCAGCGGCGGCGCTCATGCTGCCTGCCAGCAGCAGCAGGGAGAGCAGGAGAGTCGCCCATTCTGTAGGGGCGCGCTGCGCGCGCCCAGGGCGCATGCAATGCGCCCCTACATCATCGGCAAGGCTGATGAGTGCTCTGCGCGGAAAGCTACACCCTTCCCCCCTGACAAGGGGGGACTGAGGGGGGTTTTGCAGCGGTTCAGAGGCTACAAACGTTCGTTCTGACTGAACCTCAGCAGACCCCTCCCAGCCTCCCCTTATCAGGGGAGGAATGGTTTGCTGCGCTTCGCGCAGATATTTTTGGGGGAAAAATCGCAAGGCTCGCATCTCAATAATCCGTCGTCAGCTTGATGACAAAATTGCGTCCCGGTTCGGCCAGCGGATTGGCGATGCCGCCGTGTGCGTAGGCGATGTCTTCGGCCACGGCGGGATTTCGTCCCAGACGGTCAAAGACGTTTTCCACTCCGGCCACCACTTTCCAGCCTTTCCAGTTGTCGCCAAAAAAGCCGTCGAGCTTGCGACCCGCGTAAAAATCGAACATCGCGTAGCTGGAACCGGAACGTTCCTGGGTGCGGTCAATGCGGGTCTTGCCCTTGTAGCCGCGCATCACGCCTTCCACATAAGCGCCGTCCCCCTGCTGGTAACGCAGCGCCAGTCGCGCCGCCAGCGGCGCGATGCCGGGGAGCGGCTGATGGGCGGATTTATCCGTGCCACGGGTGGCGGTGAGCATGTAATTGACGCTCAGATGGCGGGTGAGCGTCTGCTGCCCTTCCAGTTCCAGACCGCGAATTACCGCGTCGCCCACGTTCAGGCGCTGGCGCAGGGTGGGGGTCAATACCCGCGTGGTAATCAGGTCGGCGTAGCGGCTTTCATAAAGGGTGAGGCTGCCGCGTGACGCGCTGGCATTCCAGCGCAGACCCAGTTCCAGGGTGTTGTTGGTTTCCGCCTTCAGATCGGGCGAGGGCAAGGTTTCGATGGTGCCCGCAATCGACGTGATCGTGCGCTCGTTGCCGGAGGCGGCGCGAAAACCGCGACTCAGGTTGGCGGATACACTCCAGACCGGGGTGAATTTATAGACCGCGCCCACGTTGCCGCTGAAGGCAGAATCGGTGTTCTTGCGATGCCGCTCGAATTCCTGTGAGATGGCAGGCGTTTCGCCATCCACCTGATGGCCGATGTCCACTTTCACCCGGTCATAACGCAGCGCGCCAGAAAGCGTCCAGGCATCGCTGGCCTGCCATTCGTCGGCCACGAAAACGCCGACATTGGTTTGCCAGGAATGGCGGTCGATATGCTCCCAGGGCATTTGTACGATGGTCGCGCCGGTGGCCGGATCGATGCGGGTGATCTGGCGGCGACGGCCATAAAAATCCTCGCGGAAAAAGTCGCCACCGTAACTCAGCAGATGGTTGCCAATCCCCTTCATGGCGGTGACATGGCCGCCCCAGACCGTCGGCGTATACACCTTCAGATGTGGCGCGGCGGTCACGGTGGGATTGCTGCGATTTTTCTGGTAGATGTCGGTCTCGAATTCACGCCCGTAGAACGAGGCGTCCAGCGTATCGGCCCACGCGCCAAAGTTTTTGCCCTGATAACCCAGACGCAGATATTTTTCGATGATCGGGTCTTCGGTGACTTCCAGAATCGGCGATCCCGGCGCCGCGCCCAGACCGCCCGCCCGTTCGGTGGTCACGTCCTGATAGCGACCCGACAATTCCCAGCGCGATTCCGTGGTTGGGCTGTAGCCGAGGTTGAAATCCAGACCCTTGCTTTCAAAGGCGCTGTTTTTGGCGTGTCCCTTGGGGGTGTCGAAATCGTTTGCGGTGCGGTAGCTTGCGCCGATCATCACATCAAAACCCTGTCCGCCGCCCGCCAGTTCCACCCGTGTGCCCCACAGATTATTGACGCTGCCATATTCCAGCGATCGCAGTCTGGGGGTCAGGGAAAAGGGCGCGTTGCGGTCGACATGGGCGCGGCGGGTGACGATGTTGATGACGCCGTTCATGGCGTCCGCGCCATAGAGCGCCGAGGC
>JAITNI010000029.1 GCA_031290535.1 Zoogloeaceae bacterium | reverse complement strand
CAGAGAAATTCCCGCACCACCGCCACCAGGTCATCCAGCGGCAGCAAAAAGTGTCGGCGCAGATAGACGGCTATCGCTTCCTGTCCGCTGTTCATCGTCGTTTGCAGACGATGTGCCGTATGGGGCGATCCAGCGTGTCTGTACGGTTCTTCCACTTGCGTGCCGTACAGCGCCCGATGTTGTATCGCCGCGCCGCGCGCTGATCCCTTCTCCACTCGCCGCAATCTCCGCCCGTACCGCAGGCGTCGTCCGGGCATTCTTATGCAGATGCAACTTCATCTTCCCCTCCTTCCCCTTCTTTCAGTGAAACCACCACATCCCATAATACCTCACGCGCAAAAAATAACGGCCAGCGTGAAAATTGTATTGAACCGTCCGGGATGCGACAGCTATACAAGGCCAAGCAATTCCAGATGGGACTCCACCCTGCAAAGGCCGCAGGACAGCCGCAAGGCAGGTTTCGCTTTGGCGCGAAGCCGCACACAAGGGGGGATTTGAGGGGGGTTGGGGTCTGTACAATCTGAACCCTCTCAAACCCCTCCCTGCCCTCCCCTTATCAGGGGAGGAAAAATTTGCTGCGCTTCGCGCAGGATGTTTTTGAAGCCTCCTCGCCTTACGCCCGCAACACCGCTGGCGACGTATGGCAGCAGTGCAGTACCTGCTGAAAAAACTGTTCGACGCCGCCGTTGTCAAAACCGGCGCGGGGCCAGGCGAGGAGGGCGGTGGCGAAGTTTTTGAGCGCGATGGCGGCTTCGTTGTCCGGCAGGGTTGCCACGATGGGCTGGCAGAGCGGACCCAGTTGTTTCAGGTGGGTGTCCAGCGGCACCGCGCCGCCGTATTCAAGCTGGGCGATGCCGCGCTGGGCGGCGACTTTTTTCAGGTTGGCGAAAATCGTCCGGCCTTCTTCCGGCGAGCGGACGCGGTTGGCGAGAATGCGAAAATGCCGTCGCGCAAAGGCGAGGCTTACTTTTTTGATGAGGGCGTAGGAATCCGTAATCGACGCGCCGGAGCCGGAAACCACCATCACCGCCTCGCCCGCCGCCAGTCCCCACGGCGAAAAGCCGTGGTCGTGTTCGGGACTCGTATCCACCAGAATGACATCGACGGGTTTTTCCAGCGCATTGACGCCCTCCAGCATGGCCTGTTGCTGTGGGGCGGAGAGCCGCCCCAACTGCCGCGCCGCCATGCCCGCCGGCAGGACGCTGACGCCGGGGAGAGGGCAA
The DNA here is from genome assembly GCA_031290535.1 of Zoogloeaceae bacterium. Taxonomy (GTDB): domain Bacteria; phylum Pseudomonadota; class Gammaproteobacteria; order Burkholderiales; family Rhodocyclaceae; genus Azovibrio. Next base: position 5,193 of record JAITNI010000029.1, on the reverse strand, counting down.
AACATCACCTGTTCCAGCGCCCGCTTGCGATTCAAGACCTGCAACAGATCGCCTTCGGGATGAATGCCGAAAAACGCGCCCATGTGCGCCGCGCCGGTGTTTTCATCGACCACCAGCACTTCGCGCCCCTGCCGGGCGAGCGCCACGGCGACATTGGCGACCACGGAGGTCTTGCCCACCCCCGGCGTACCGGAGGCAAAACTCACCACCTTGAGCTGTTGCGGGTTGAAGAGCCGCCGCAGCCCCGCCGCCTGATCCTGTAGGAAATCAGCCACGCCGATGCCCCGCCGCGCCGGTGGTCATCAGCCCCGCGTTGGCCATCATCAGCCCCGGTTCCATGCCGTCGTAGCGATGCGCTGCTTCCGGCACTTCCTTGAAGGCGCGGTGCAGCAGATAGGCGCGATTGGGCAGATGCAAATCTTCCGGCACGCGCTGGCCGTTGGAAACATAATGCAGCATCAGGCCGTGGCGCATGATGGCGTCCAGCGAAGGCGCGAGGCTGGCGCTTTCATCCACCTTGGTGAGTACGCAACCCGCCAGATCGTCGCCGCGATAGGCGCGCACCACGTCGTCCAGCGTATCGCCGCGCGAGGTGGCGGAAAGCACCAGCAAACGCCGCACGGCGCAGTCGGAGAGCATGGCGTTCAGTTCCACCACCAGCCGGTCTTTCTGGCTCATGCCCATCGTGTCGATCAGCACCATGTGTTTTTGAGAAAGTTCGTTCAGGGTCTGGTGCAGTTCGTCGGCGTCTTTGGCCAGATAGACGGTAATGCCAAGAATGCGGCCATAAATCCGCAATTGCTCGTAAGCGCCAATCCGGTAGCTGTCGGTAGTGACCAGCGCCACTTTGTCGGCGCCGTGCCGCAACACACAGCGGGCGGCCAGCTTGGCGGCAGTGGTGGTCTTGCCGACGCCGGTTGGCCCCAGCAGGGCGTAAATGCCGCCCTGGTCGATGATGTCCTGTTCGGTGGAGAGCGTCAAAAGGCTGCGATCCGCCGCGCCGCGCGTCCAGGCCAGGGCGCGCAGGGCGTCCATGTCGGAAGGCAGGTCAAACAGCAGTTCGCGGGAAAATTGCGGCGAAAACCCGGCGTCCAGCATTTGCCGCAACACCTCGGTTTTGACGGGTTCGCTCCGCATCACTTCGCCCCAGGCAAAACCGGCCAGATGCTGTTCGACAATTTTTCTCAACGCGCGGATTTCTTCCATCACGGCGGCGGGCATCAGGGCGGCGCTGTCGTTCCGAGCCGCCTCCCGCGTCGCGCCCTGCGCGACAGGCCGCAAACCAGCCCCCGAAGTCGCAGCACGAGCGGGCGTTTCCAGACGGGCATTTTCTTCTGCCTGCCGCAAGGCCGCCGTCTTGGGAATGGAGACATTGACGGCGGGGCGCGGCGGCGCGGGCGAGACCGCTGGCTGGCGCAGGGGCGCGTTGAACAGGGAGGGCGCGGGCGCAGTTTGCGGCGCCAGACGGGGAGCCGGCGCAAAATTTTGCGGGGCGCTCTGCCCCGCGCCCGCGTTTCGCCCTGCGCCAGCGTCCCGCCCTGCGCCCGCAGCGCGGGACAGGCTGACCCGGTAGTCGTCTTCTTCTGGAGGCATGTCGTTCAGGCGCGGGGAAGACGGCGCGGAGAAAGCGGCGCTCGCGGGGGGGCGCGTAAAAGGACGCGCCGCTGTGGACAGTCCTTTTTCTTCAACGGGCGGCACGATCATTGCCATGTCCTGCGCGGCGACGGCCATGATTTCCACCCCGCCGGGCACACCCCGGTTGGAAAGGATGATGGCGTCCGCGCCCAGGGTTTCCTTGACTTTTCGCAAGGCTTCGCGGGCGTTGGCGGCGATAAATTTTCTGACGTTCATGACCGGCCTCCAATAATTGAGGTCACTTTGATGAGTTTGGTTTCAGGCACTTCGCCGTGGGCGATGACTTTGAGTTGCGGAATGCTGCGCCGCAGGAAGCGCGACAGCAGCAGACGAATCGCGCCCGGCACGAGCAGCGCAACGGGCACACCCAGCGCCTCCTGACGCTGGGCGGCGGCGGCGGCTTCTTTCAGGAGGCTATCCGCCAGCCCCGGCTCCAGCGCCGCCGCGCCGCCGCCATTGACGCTTTGCAGGAGCAGGCGTTCCAGTTGCGGGTCAAGCGTCATGACCTGCATTTCGTTGCCGGTGGGGTAAAGTTCCTGCACGATGGCGCGCCCCAGCGCCATGCGCGTCTGCGCCGTGAGTTCCTCGGCGCTTTGCGTGCGCGTGGCATAATCGGCCAGCGTTTCGATGATGGTCCGCATGTCGCGGATATGCACGCCTTCTTCGAGCAGGTTTTGCAGCACTTTTTGCAGTGTGCCCAGCGGCAGGATCTTGGGCACAAGGTCTTCGATGAGCTTGGGCATTTCCTTGCCCAGATGCTCGATCAACTGCTGCACTTCCTGACGCCCCAGCAGCGCGGCGGCGTGCGTCTGGATCAACTGGTTCAAATGCGTCGCCACCACGGTGGAGGCATCCACCACGGTATAACCGTAGGCTTGCGCCTGATCGCGCAGCCCCGCCTCAATCCAGATCGCGGCCAGACCAAAGGCCGGGTCTTGCGTCGGCGTTCCGGCCAGACTCCCGGCCACGCGCCCCGGATTGATGGCCAGATACTGACCGGGAAAGGCTTCGCCCTGCCCGACTTCAACGCCCTTCAACAAAATGCGGTAGGCATTGGGCTTCAATTCCAGATTGTCGCGGATATGCACAGGGGAAACCAGAAAACCCACTTCCTGCGCGAATTTCTTGCGAATGCCGCGAATGCGGCGCAGCAGTTCGCCATCCTGAAATTTGTCGACCAGCGGAATCAGGCGGTAGCCCACTTCGAGGCCGAGCACATCCAGCGGCATCACATCGGCCCAACTGGCTTCCTGCGCTTCCTGCGGCGGGGACGGCGCAACCGGCGCGGGCGCGGCGGCGCTGGCAAGGCTTTGTTGCGCCTTTTGCTGCATCTTCCAGCCCAGATAGCCCAGACCACTCGCCAGCATCAGGAACACCAGATTGGGCATGCCCGGAATCAGCCCCATGCCGCCCAGAATGCCCGCCGTAATAAACACCACCTGATGATTGCGAAACACCTGTTGGGCAAATTGCAGGCTGACGTCCCGGTCATCGGAGACGCGGGTGACGACCATGCCCGCCGCAATCGAGATCACCAGCGAGGGAATCTGCGCCACCAGCCCGTCGCCAATTGCCAGCAGGGTGTAATTTTTGGCGGCGTCGGCAATTGCCAGATCGTGCTGCGCCACGCCGATCACAAGGCCGCCAACGACATTGATGAGCGTAATGATGATGCCCGCGATGGCGTCGCCGCGCACAAATTTGGACGCGCCGTCCATCGAGCCGAAGAATTCGGATTCACGCGCCACGTCGGAACGGCGCTGGCGGGCTTCGTCCTCACCGATCAGTCCGGCGTTCAGATCGGCGTCGATCGCCATCTGCTTGCCGGGCATGGCGTCCAGGGTAAAGCGGGCGGACACTTCCGCCACCCGGCCCGCGCCCTTGGTAATCACCATGAAATTGATGATGACCAGAATCAGGAACACGATGATGCCCACCGCGTAATTGCCGCCCACCAGAAATTGTCCGAAGGCTTCAATCACTTTGCCCGCCGCATCCCCTCCGGTATGCCCCTGCAACATCACCACGCGGGTAGAAGCCACATTGAGCGACAGGCGCAGGAGGGTGGTCACCAGCAACACGGTGGGAAATACCGAGAATTCCAGCGTCTTTTTAACCTGAATCGCCACCAGCAGAATCAGGACGGAAAGCGCGATGTTGAAGGTAAAGAGCACGTCCAGAATGAAGGGCGGCAGGGGCAGCACCATCATCGCCAGAATCATGATGATGAGTACCGGCGCGCCCAACTGGCCGAGGCTCAGGCGTCCAACGCTATTCCGCAGGGAAAGGGCGAGGGCGGCCATCAGGCGGCTTCCGGCACAAAGAGTTCGGGCGGAACCTCAAGCGCCTTGGGCGGCAGCGGATAATCACCGCCCTTGGCCCGCCAGCGGTTGAGCTGATACACGTAGGCCAGCACTTCGGCCACCGCCGCGTAGAGCGTGCCGGGAATCTGGTCGTCGATTTCCGTATGCCGGAACAGGGCGCGCGCCAGCGGCGGCGCTTCCAGCATCGGCACGCCATGTTCCAGCCCCAGCGCCCTGATTTTCTGGGCAATGACGCCCATGCCCTTGGCCAGCACCTTTGGCGCGGCCATGTTTTCCTTGTAGGAGAGCGCCACGGCATAATGGGTAGGGTTGGTGACGATTACATCGGCCTGGGGTACGGCGGCCATCATACGCTTTCTTGCCGCCTCGCGTTGCAGGCTGCGGATGCGCCCCTTGACCTGCGGGTCGCCATCCGATTCCTTCATTTCGCGCTTGACCTCATCCTTGGTCATTTTGAGTTTGTCGTAGTATTGCCAGACCTGGAACGGCACATCGGCCAGCACAATCAGAATCATGGCCGCCACCAGCATCAGAAAGGTAAAGGTCAACAGTTTTCCGGCGGAAGCCAGCCCCTCATCCAGCGGTTGCGCGAGCAGACCGAAAATATCCGCCCATTCGTTCCAGAGCAAAATGACCGCCACGCCGCCAATCAAAAGCGCCTTCAGAACAGATTTGAAAAGTTCCATCAGGCTGTTCCAGGAAAACATGCGGCCAATGCCGGTCATCGGATTCATGCGCCCGAAATTGGGCATCAGGGATTTGGTGGAGAGCACCCAGGAATTGAGCAGAAAAGGCGGAATCAGCGCCGCAACCGCCATTGCCAGCACCAGCGGCGAAAAACTGATGAGCGCGTATTGCCCCAAATCGGTGAGACGCAGCAAAGCCTGATGCGGTTCTTTCAGAAAGGCGGCGTCCATCGTCAGCCCCTGCCGCACCAGCGTCGTGGCCCGTTCCGCCAGCCAGCTCCCCAGCAGCCAGAAGGCCGACGCGGCGACCATCAACACGAGAAAACTGCCCAATTCCCGCGAACGGGGCACCTGCCCTTCTTCCCGCGCTTTTTCAATGCGTCGGCCAGTAGGCTGTTCTGTTTTCTCAAGGTCGCTGTCTTCTGCCATGCGTCCGCTGGGTGTACCCGTCTATTGCAATAGGGGCTATTATAGAAAAAATTCAGAAAAATTAAAGAGGTACGTCACTTTTTTAACAAAATACATCAATAAAAACCCTTCTTGACCCC
>JAITNI010000355.1 GCA_031290535.1 Zoogloeaceae bacterium | reverse complement strand
CGCGGTTTCGGCGGCATAGTCGGCATCCATGATGCGGCTTCTTGCCGCTTCGGTACTCTCCTGCGCGGCGGCAAGCTGGGTCAGCACGCTTTCAAAACGGGTCTGCATCGCGCCGATGTCGGCGCGGGCGGAATTGACCTTGTCCAGAATATTGTCAACGCTGTTGATGGCGTACAGGGCGTTCGGGATACCCGCCGCATTATCGCTGATGAGCGTGGCCAGATTCAACGCGATCTGGGTGCCGCTTGCCACCGAATTGCCGTTTGGCGCGCTGGTGGAGGGCACGGCGGCAGGCGGCGTTGTGATGGCATCGGCAAAGTTGGCGATGCTGAGGTCAATCCGGGATTCCTGACCCGTGGTCGCGCCAATCTGGAAGCCGACGCCGCTGGTAAAATCGCCGGTCAGCAGTTGTTTGCCGTTGAAATTGGTGGCCTGAATCGCCCGTGCGATTTCACTGTTCAGTTGCTGGAATTCCGAATTCAGGGCGGCCTGATTCACTGTGTCGTATTGGCCGGAAGCGGCCTGCACCGCCAGTTCGCGCATCCGTTGCAGATGGCCGCCGATGGCGGTCAACCCCGCTTCCGCCGTCTGCGCGGCGGAAATGCCGTCGTTGGCGTTCCGCATGGCGACCGTCATGCCACGCGACTGGGCGTTCATGTTTTCCGCAATCGCCATGCCTGCGGCGTCGTCCTTGGCGCTGTTGACACGCAGGCCGGAAGAGAGCCGTTGCAGCGCCGTATTCAAAGCGCCCAGCGAAGTGTTCAGATTCCGCTGCGCGTTCAACGAGGGAATATTGGTGTTGATGATTTGAGGCATTTTTACGCTCCTTCGGAGGCCATAATCCACAATGCTCTGGAGCGCGCCCGACAGGAGCTTGTCCAGAAATCCTGTTCCGCTTCAAGCATTGATCGTGCCAGATGCAAACAGCGTGAAAATGTTCGCCAGCGGCAAATCCGTATAAACTGCGAAGCAATTCTGGACTGGAAATGGAAGCAAACATGTCTGAAAAAATCAAACGCATGATCGACAAGGGTCAAAAGGCGCTGGCGCAAGGTCATTACGAAGCGGCGGGCGCGTTGTTTGAGGAAGTGGTAGGTTTGCAGGAAAACGCCCATCTGGCCTGGTTTGGACTGGGTGAAGTGGCGCTGGGCATCGGCCAACTGGATACCGCCGCGCAATTCATGCAACACGCGCTGGCCTTGCAGCCGGAGACGCCCAGATACCAGCAACGGCTGGGCGAACTGTACGGGCGCATCGGCCTGGTGAAGGAGAGCGTGGAACTCCTGATGGAAGCCCGCCGTCACGCGCCCGGCGATGTGGGCATTTTGTGCAGCCTGAGCGGCGCGTATGTCAAGGCGGGCAACTGGCACAAGGCCAAGGAGGTGCTGCAAGAAGTCGTCAAAAAGCCGAAATTCAAACCGCAGGCGGCGCACTATTGCCTGCTGGGCATGGCTTCCCAGCAGATCGGGGAACTGGATGACGCGCTGGCGGCCTTCAAAAAGGCCAGCATCATGGAGCCGCGTTATCCCGACGCCTGGCTTTCCCTTGGGCATCTGTATTTCCAGAGGAACCTGCTGGATGAAGCGGAAAAATGCCTGAAAAAACTGTTCATCCTGTCGCCGCAGCTTGCCACGACCCTGAATCTGGCCGGAGACGTGGCGATGGCGCGCGAAAATTACCGGGAAGCGGCAAATTTTTTCCAGGCGGGGGTGGAAAAAGCGGCAGATTCTGCCCGTTTGCAGGCCAAGCTGGGGCTGGCGCTGGTGCAATGCGGGGACGCGCTGGAAGCCATCAACGTCATGGAACGCGCGCATACGCTGGGCGTCAATGAAGACTGGATTCTGGAACAGTTGGGACTGATGTTCACTACCCGTGGGCAACTGAAAATCGCCCGCGAAAATCTGGAAATGGCCGTTGAGCGCCAACCGGACAATCTGGGCGCGTGGAACAGCCTGATCGTGGTTTATAACCGGCAGGGGGAAAGTGAAAAGGCGCGACAGGCGGCAGAAACCATCCTCGCCAAAGACCCGAATTATGTCAATGCGCTGATTAATCTGGGCAGTTGGTATTCTGATCAGGCGAGAAACAAGGAGGCGCTGGAGTTGCTCAGAAAAGCGCTGGCGCTGGAACCCACCCGCGCCATGGCGTATGCCAACGCCCTTTGGGCGATGTTGAATTCGAGCGAGGAAAATGCGGCGACCGTGCTGGACGTTGCCCGCGCTTTCAACCGCAATTTGTGTGAAGGGGTTCGGCGTCAGGATTCCTTCCGGGATCGCAACCGCGACGCGGGGCGCAAACTGCGGATCGGCTGGGTGAGTTCCGACATGAACCAGCACCCCGTCGCTGCCTTTGTCCTGCCTTTTTTGCCGTTTTTCGACCGTCAGCAGCTTGAGATCATTATTTATTTCAACTCAAGACGGGCGGATCATCTCACCGCCAGGGCAAAAGCCAGCGCTGACAAATGGCGCGACGTGATCGCCCTGGGCGACGACGCGCTGGCGGATTTGATGCGCGCCGACGAAATCGACATTCTCGTCGATCTGAACGGCAATACCGACGGTACCCGCCAGATGGCAATCGCCCGCAAGCCCGCGCCCATTCAAGTGGGCTGGCTGGGCTTTCCGGGCACCAGCGGCATGTCGGCGATGGATTACATTTTCATCCCGCCCGACCCGGTGCTGGAACAGGGCGGCTGGTGTTCCGAAACGCCCTGGCCTCTCCCCGATTGCTACGGCGTGCGCGGAGATATGCCGGAGGTTGCTGTTCAGCCCAATTTACCCTGCGAGCGCCTGCAACGTCCCTTTACCTTTGGTTGCCTCAACAATTTTCGCAAGGCGAGCCAAAAAACCATCGAACTCTGGAGCCGAATCCTGAATCGTGTGCCAGAGGCCCGCCTGATGCTGGTGGCCAGAGGCGGACGCGACAGTACCCTGATTCGCTATGTCGAAAGCCAGTTTGAGCAACATGGCGTCGCCCCGGAACGGCTGGATGTGCGCGGCTATGTTTCCAATCTGGAATATTTCGACAGCTACAACGAAGTCGATCTGGGCCTTGACCCTTTCCCCTTCAATGGCGGCACCACAGGGTACGATTCCATCTGGATGGGCGTCCCCTTTGTCACCTGGCCGGGAGATATGCTGGTATCACGCATGGGCAAAGCCATTCTGGAAAATGTGGGCCTGCGCGAACTGGTGGCGGAAAGCGCCGA
>JAITNI010000344.1 GCA_031290535.1 Zoogloeaceae bacterium | reverse complement strand
GCTCTGGGTGATATTCGTCGTGTATTTGAGAAAGATCTTTGCGGCTTCCTCGCTGTGGGCGTGCGTCCAGTCGTAGGCTTCGACCAGAGATTTCGCCAGCGCCACAACCACCGGGCGGTGTTCGCGCACCAGTTTGCCGCCCACGCCAATCACGCAGCAGGTCTTGTCGTGATAGGGCGGGCTGGTGTTGGTGGCCAGCTCAATATATTTGCCGGGGTTATCCTTTTCGATCCGCCACAGCAGGGGGTCACTCTGGACGATGGCGTGGATTTCGCCCTTTTCCGCCGCCAGCCCGATCAGGTCGCCCTGATAGGCGCGCCAGGTCACATCACGGTCGGGGTCAATGCCGTTGCGCTTCAGGTAGATGCTGAAAAAATGCTTGCCGGGATTGCCCAGATCGGGCACGCCGATCACCTTGCCGCGCAGATCGGAAAGTTTTTCCACCTTGGCGGGTTTGTAGCCGACCAGTCGCTCGCAGCCGCCATGCAGGCCGGTGACGATTTTCACGTCAAAGCCGGATTCCAGTGGTTTCAGCCAGCGGTGAATCATTCCCTCCGCCGCATCCGCCTTGCCCGTCGCCAGCGCTTCCAGCAGTTGATCGGTGGAACCGCCAAAATTGACAAACGACACATCCAGACCATTTTTGGTGAAAATGCCGGTTTCCTTGGCCACCGCGACGGGCGTGTTGCAAAAGGCCGTCTGGTTCCAGGCAAAATTCAAAGGTGTGAGTTTGGCCGCAGGTTTGGCGGCCTGCGCCCAGGCATTGCCGCCCAGCGCCAGCAGGGGCGCGGCCAGCGTGGCGGAACCCGCCGCCTTCAAAAAGTTGCGCCGGATGACATCTATTGGCTTGAGAGGGATTTCGGGATGACTGGATTTGGACATCGCTTTACTCCTGAGTGAAATGAAAACGCCGCTCAGGTTAACCAGGCTTGCTCAGGGCGACAACGAATTAGAAGTCATATTCATATTACGTAGCTTTTATATGGATATGACGTTTTGAGAGAGAAGGACGGGGCAGGGCAGGGCGCGTGTTGGGCGTTTTTACGGCAAAAGCGCCGGCTGCTATTCAGTTTGGGATGGAAATGGAGTAGCATTCCTTTTGTGGGCTTGCAATCCTGCCACCGTTCCGAATCATTCCAAGGAGGAGAAGATGAAAATCAATACGTTTCTGTTTGGCAGCGTCGAAGTGAACCCCGATCAGGTCATTGAGTTCCCGGCCGGTCTGGCGAATTTTGAGAACAGTCGGCGTTTCATGCTGATCCATGAACCCGACGCGGGCGACCCGGTCAGCTTCACCCTGCAATCGCTGGATGACCCCAATCTGGCCTTGCAGATTATCGACCCCGCCGCGCTTGGCTTTTCCTATGAGCTGTCGCTCTCGGACGCGGAAGAAGCCGCCATCAAGCTGGAAAATTCCGCCGACGCTTCCGTGGTGCTGGTCATTTTCAAGCAGGAAGGCAACGCCACCGCCGGGCTGGGAGCCAATCTGCGCGCGCCGCTGATTATCAACACCAAAACCCGTCTGGGCCTGCAAAAGCTGCTCACCAAGGTGCGCCCCAATGTGGTGCTCTCCAATTTGAGCCGCGTCGCCTGATGTTGGGCGGCAACCCCGTTTTTATCGCTTCCCGCAGAACCCGGTTGACGCCGGGTTTTGTTTTATTCCCCAAAACCTTGTGTCGGGGAATGCGCTAAAATCCACGTTCCATGAATGTGCCTTCTTCCTCCCCCCCCAACGCGCCCTATGGCTCGCCCCAGAATCCCTGGCGGCGGCCTGATGGCAGCGTGATTGCCTGCACCGAAAAATTAAAAGTGATGCAGGAAAATCTGGCGGAGTTGCGCCAGTGCGCTCAGGATGCCCTTGAAGACGCCGTGCTCATGGGCTGTGATGAAGCGCAGGTCAAGGCGGCCTTGCAGGCGGAAATCGCGGCGCTGGCTTCCGGCTATGCCCCGGAGGCGGATGGTGAGGCGGGTGCGGCGGTGAAAAACCCTGTTTGAAACGCTGTCTTTGCCTTGCCAAAAGTTATAATGCGCGTTTTCCTCATCCTTTTTGGAGATTTTTCTCGATGAATATCGACGCCCTGTCCATCGGCAAGGACATTCCCAACGATTTTAATGTGGTCATTGAAATTCCCGCCAACACGCCGGGCATCAAGTACGAGCTGGACAAGGCGTCCGGCGCGGTGCTGGTGGATCGCTTCATGTCGACGCCCATGCACTATCCCTGCGATTATGGCTTTATCCCCCATACCCTTTCCGAAGACGGCGATCCGCTTGATGTGCTGCTGATCGCGCCGTATCCCCTGCAACCCGGCGTCGTGGTGCGTAGCCGTCCGCTCGGGATGCTGGAAATGGAAGATGAAGCGGGCGTCGACACCAAGCTCGTTGTCGTGCCGGTTTCCAAACTGACGCCGATTTACGACAAGCTGCAAGACATTCACGACCTCGATTCGCTCCTGAAAGATCAAATCAAGCATTTCTTCGAGCACTACAAGGATCTGGAAAAAGGCAAGTGGGTCAAGGTCAGGGACTGGAAGGACGCGGCGGCGGCCAGACAGGAAATCCTCGCCTCCGTCAAACGCTTTGCGGCCAGCCAGAGCAAGACGGCGGCCTGAAAACCATTTTCGGCGCCCCGGTTCGGCAGGCTTTTTGCGCCGGACTTGAATCGGGTCGCCATGCCTGCCGCTTTTCGGGGCGGCGTTTTTTACCGGGTATACCCACCATGATTTTTGACGTCGACAATGAGACGCTTCCCCGCGAGGAGCTGGAAGCCCTGCAACTGTTCCGTTTGCAGACGACTGTGGCGCGCTGTTATGAAAGCGTGAAATTCTATCGGGAAGCGATGGATGAGCTGGAAGTCAAGCCGCATCACATCCAGAAGCTCGCGGATGTCCGCCTGCTCCCGTTTACCAAAAAAGACCAGTTGCGCGACAACTATCCTTTCGGGATGTTTGCCGTGCCCTTCGATCAGGTGTTGCGCGTGCAGGCGTCTTCCGGCACTTCCGGCAAGCCCGTGGTGGTCGGCTATACGCGGCGCGATGTGAATAACTGGGGCGCGCTGGGGGCGCGCTGTCTGGGCGCGGCGGGGCTGGCGCCGGGCGACCGGCTGCACAACGCCTACGGATATGGCCTGTTTACCGGCGGTCTGGGGCTGCACGGCGCGGCGGAAACGATGGGCGTCACGGTGATTCCCCTCTCTGGCGGGCAGACGCAAAAACAGGTGATGCTGTTGAACGACCTGACGCCCACCGCCCTGAGCTGCACGCCGTCCTACGCGCTCAATATCGCGGAAGAAGCCGAAAAACTGGGCATCGACATTCGCAAGCTGCCGCTCAAGGTGGGCATTTTTGGAGCCGAGCCGTGGAGCGAGGAAATGCGTTACGAACTCGAATCGCGCATGGGCATTGACGCGCTCGACATCTACGGCCTCACCGAAATCATGGGGCCGGGGGTAGGCATTGAGTGTCTGGAAGGCAAAAAGGGCTTGCACCTCTGGGAAGACCATTTCCTCGTCGAATGCGTGGATATTGACACGGGCGAACCCTTGCCGCCGGGCGCGCAGGGCGAGATCGTCATCACCTCGCTGACCAAGGAAGCCTTCCCGATGCTGCGTTTTCGCACCCGCGACATTTCCACGCTGGATCCGACGCCGTGCAAATGCGGGCGCACCCATGTGCGGATGCGCCGCGTCACGGGTCGTTCGGACGACATGCTGATTATTCGCGGCGTCAATGTGTTCCCGACGCAGGTCGAAGCCATCCTGATGCGGACGGAAACCCTGTCGCCCTTCTACCAGATCGAGGTATTCCGCGACGGCTTCATGGATTCGCTGCGCGTCAACGTGGAAGCCAGCCCGCCCCTGTACGCCAAGGGGCAGGACTACATGAACCGCGTCGCGGCCAAGGCGCAAAAGGACATCAAGGATTTCATCGGCATCTCCTGCGAAGTCAAAATCCACCCCACCGGCTCGGTGGAGCGTTCGATGGGTAAAGCGGTGCGGGTACTGGATCACAGGAAGGAAAAGAAGTCCTGAGAGGAGAGAGTATCGCCACGCCCGTAAAAAATCATTGCGAGACGCCCGCCATTCCTTCTGCGCGGAGGGAGGAGGGGAGGGCGCTCGCATGAATGTTCAAATTTTCTGTACATACAAGACCGTACCTTCACCTGAACGAAAAATGCTCTAATCTCTCTCTGCGCCAATCCACCCTTGCCTTGCCGTGATGCCCCCAAACCACAAAAACCGCCTCTCCCATTTGCGTGACGAACTCCGCCAGCTTGCCACCATCAACAAGAGCGACCGTCCCTGGCAGATGCCGTTTGCGGCCGCCCTGTCGGTAGGTTTGCCGCTTCTGGTGGGCGCGTATTTTGGGCATATGGAGTACGGGCTGATTTCCTCCCTGGGTGGGCTGGTGTTTTTGTATTTGCCGGAAACGCCGCTGCATCATCGCATGATTTGCCTGATCGCCTGCGCCTTTGCCCTGTCGGCCAGTTACGCGCTGGGGGTGATGAGCCATTTTTTGCCGCCAGTGATGGTGCTCGTTCTCACCTTTCTCGCCGTGGTGGTGACGATGCTCTGTCGCTTTTACCGGCTGGGGCCGCCGGGGAGTCTCTTTTTCATCATGGCCGCCGCCATCGGCGCGTACTCGCCGAGTGAAATTCTGGAAATCCCGCTCAAGGTCGGGCTGCTGACCTTGGGATGCCTGCTGGCCTGCATGGTGGCGTTCGGCTATAGCCTCTTCATGCTGCGCCGTCGCCCCGCGCAGGCGATTTTTCCCCTGCCGCCCGCCAGCTTCGATTTTGTCGTATTTGACTCCGTCATCATCGGCGGCGCGGTGGGCGTCTCCCTCCTGCTCGCGCAGGCGCTCGAACTCGAAAAAGCCTACTGGGTTCCGGTGAGCTGTCTGGCCGTGATTCAGGGCATGAGCCTGCGCGCCGTGTGGGTGAAACAGGCGCACCGCGTGTTCGGCACGGGCATTGGCCTGTTGCTGGCCTGGGGGCTGCTGATGCTGCCGTTCAACAACTGGAGCATTTCGTTCGTCATGATGCTGCTGGCCTTCATTGTCGAAACGCTGGTGGTGCGCCATTACGGCGCGGCGGCCATTTTTATTACGCCGATGACGATTCTCCTGGCCGACGCCGCCACGCTTGACGTCAGTCAGGTGGACGAACTCATCGCAGCGCGTTTTTTCGACACCCTGCTCGGCTGCCTGACCGGCCTTGTCGGCGGCATCTGCCTGCACCATCCCCGCTTTCGTGCCGTCGCGGGTTCGTGGATGCGGCGGCTGTTGCCGAAAGACGCGGGGATTTCGGTGCGGCAGGAAGAAGAAAAGGAGAACCCGTGAAACAGGACAAAACGCCCAAACGGCATCGGGATTTGCATTATTCCTATCACGATTACCACTTTCGGTATCGGACAGAAACACCTGACATTGACGTGCGCTGTCCGCATTGCCAGAAGCGGGGCGTGATACAGGGTGGGGATTTTCAGTGTCTGCACTGCGGCAGGCGGGAAGAATACGTAAGGCAAATGCTGCGTAAGGTGGATGAAATCTGCATTCACTGCGAGCGGCGTTTTCGCATCGAGATTACCGACCCGGTGCAAAAACGCCTGAAGACCCTGCGCGTCGCCTGTCCGCACTGCCAGACCGCGCAAACCGCCCCCGTGCAGCCGAGCGCCATTGACCCGGAGGAAGATTATCGTTCCGTGTATCGCTACCCGCCGCACAAACGCAAACACCCCGATTCCCGCGAACAGCAATCCAGCGGACGCGACCCCTATTTTGGGCTGGAACTCTATTACCAGACAGAACTGGGCGGCAAGGTGCTCTGGGCATACAACCGCGCCCATCTGCTGTATCTCATCGACTATCTGGACGCCGACCTGCGCGAAGCTCCCCACGGCTTCGGTTGCACGAAGAGCCAGTCCGACCACCTCCCCCGTTTTTTCAAACTGGCGCGACATCGGCAAACGCTGGTTAAGCGGTTGCGGGATTG